>JBMOJP010000180.1:0-2157 GCA_049315725.1 Chthoniobacterales bacterium
GGCGCAGCGAGGGCAAAGCGCCATCGAGAAGCCTCCAAAGCTTGCTTTGCCCTGAAGGGTTGGAAAATCCGAGGCGCGTGCGCAATGGTGGCGGAAGATACTCCAGAGTCAGAGCCTGGAAGACGGGCGACAGAGCCCGCATCGTCCATGGTGCGTCGGGACAAACCACCGCGCGGGCGACTTCGCCGCAGAGTGGATGCGATCCGAGCAGTGAGCCATCCATCATGCCGCGCCAATAGTCCTCGAACTCCGGCCATCTGCTCGGGAGCAAGGAGGGATCCAGTCCGAAGACCTCACCGAACCGAGCATTATCCTCGAGGAATTGGTTGAGCTCATTTTCCGCCAGCGGCCCGACGAAGCGTTGGAACATTTTTGTGCTGGCCGTGATGAGGGTAGCGAGAACCCAGAGTTGTGCATCAGGATCAAAGGCCGAATAGGGAGCGGGACTTCTCCCCTGGACGGGAGCGTGGGCGCGGGCCACCGAGGAGCGCATCTGCTCGACTTCCTCAGCGTTGGCAAATGCCACGGTGTAAACGGCATCGAGCGTGCGCCGCAGTCGTCCGATGGAATCGCTCCGAAACCTACTATGGGCCGCAACGCCCATGGCAACTTGCGGATGCGCCACCTGCAACACGGCAGCGAAGGCCCCTCCCAATAGAACAACCCGCTCGCGATTGATTTTCCACATCATCGAGTCTGGAGTGAACGGCTCAAAGGCACTCATGGCTGGGCGGCGGGTTCCTTCTTCAGCAGCGTGTAGGCCTCGGTTAGCCGGCGCGTAACCTCTCTCCAATCAGCCTCGGTCATTGCTCCATCACGTCGCGCGTCACGATAAGCCATCGCACCGGTTCGCAGGAGCGCCGCTGGCAGAGCAGCGGCGGCATCGATGTCGTAGAGCGATCCGGTCAGCCGTGCAACGGTGCGAGCATACGCATCCGACGGAGCACTCTCGCGTCGCTCCTTCCACCATTGCAATTCCAGCCGTGCCATCTCCTGCACATCCCAACGCGAGGAAACGGCGCGCTGAGCGATGCGGTAGTAACTCACCAGTTCAGCGAGGCAACGCGGATCGTCCGTGTTTATTCGGAAATGCATGGCGGAGACCGCCGCATGAGCCGACATCCGCGCACTGTCCCACCACGAGAAGCCGTATTGACCGCAACCAAGCTGCATCGCCTGCCAACCGAGGCGCACCCACTGACCTTCGTAATAACTGCGCCACATGGCCGATTCCATCCTGCCCATCTCGTTCGGATCGAAGGTGCGGAGATTGGGACGGGCGCTGCGATGCTGAACAAGCACAGCAAGAACGAGTGCCAAGGTGAATGAGCATGCGACTTGGAGCCACTTGACGAGGCTGTGCGCGGATCCAACTCCGATCGACTTCCTGGGGCCGTCCTCGTCCGCTGCAGAGAGCTTCATGCGAAGCACTGCTCCGCAATGCTCGAGGCTAACGCTGCCATTGTGGTTTGTTCTCGTAGACCCAGCGGTAGTAGTCGGCCCGGGTCAAGCCGGAGCTGGCCGCCGAGTCCACGAAGACCTTGGTGGACGGGTGGAATTGCAGAACGGAGGCGGGGTTGAGCGCGGTGACCGGTCCCTCAACCGCCCCGGCGATCGCGTGGGCCTTGGGCTCGCCGAAGGCGAGCAGAAAGACCTTGCGTGCATCCATGATCGTGCCAACGCCCATGGTGATCACGTGCTGCGGGACGTCATCGACTTTGCCGAAGAACCGAGCGTTGTCTAGGGTGGTGCGTTGCGTGAGTGTCTTGATGCGGGTGCGGGAGGCCAACGAGGAGGTCGGCTCGTTGAAGCCGATATGTCCGTCGGTGCCGATGCCGAGGATCTGCAAGTCGATCCCTCCCACCGCGCGGATCTTATCCTCATACGCCTGGCAAAACCCCGGGATGTCCGCGGTGTTGCCATCCGGAATGTGGATATTCTCCTCACGCACGTTGATGTGGCGGAAAAGATTTTCCCACATGAAGGTGCGGTAGGACTGCGAGTGGCCCACCGGCAGGCCGATGTATTCGTCGAGGTTGAAAGTGCGCACGCGGCTCCAATCGAGGTTGAGGCTGACGAGTTTCCGGTAGAGTAGTTCAGGCGTGCTGCCGGTGGCCAAGCCCAGAACAGCATCGGGCTTGTGGTGAATGAGTCTGG
>JBMOJP010000181.1:0-2156 GCA_049315725.1 Chthoniobacterales bacterium
GGGGTTGTCGTTTGGGCAAGTGTGATGCATCTTCCCCGCCATGCCGGACGGCCAAACTGCCAGATCAATCTACCAAAGGCGGGTGGCCGGTGGCCCGCAGGATGCGGCCGTGGAACTCACCGCCGACGTGCCTTACCGCGACGCCTCCGGTTACAACCCGGCGTTGAACACGCTGGATCTGTATTCCAGCGAACGTGCGCGGCGGGTCCGCAAGCAGCAGATCATCGTTTTTTTGCACGGGGGCAATTGGCGGGGCAGCGACAAGGCGTGCTTCCCGGGTCCGCGGGAGGGCTCGATGCCCGAGTGGTTCGTCCAGCGGGGCTGCATTTTTGCCTCGGTCAACTTCCGTCTGCTCGGCCGCCCCGACGCCCCCGGCACGACGGTGGCCGAAATGGCCGATGACATTGCCAAGGCGGTCAAGTGGCTCACGGTTAACGGGCGAACTTATGGAGGGAATCCGCATGGGATCATTCTGGTGGGCTTTTCCTCGGGGGCGCATCTGGCCGCTCTGGTCGCGGCCGACCAGTCGCTCCACGCCCGCCATCGCCTCGAACCGGGCGCGATTTCCGCGGTCATCGGGATGGATGTGCCATTTTATGATGTGCCGGCTGCCTTCGATGTGATGCAACACGGCTTGCTGGGCCAGCCGCAGCAAGGCCCGCGCTACGAGGCGGCGTTGGAGGTGTTCGGAAAAGATCCCGCCGACCACCTGCGGTTTTCCCCGGCGGCCCACGTGGGGCCTTGGTTGCAGTCGACCAGATTCCTGCTCCTCTCGGCGGGCCTCCATGCCGGCCGGCGTCAGGATTTCAGCAACCAAATGAGCGCCGATTTTGCCCGGCGTTTGCAGAAGGAGCAGATCGTCGCCAGCCACGTTCATTTGGGCACGATGGAGCACGAGGATATGCTCCGTAATTTCCGCCTGCTGCCAGCCCGGCACGTCGAGCAGTTCTTCGGTGGAAAATGACCGCCCCCCGTTGCGTCGGACCCCGCAGGACGGACTCCGCCCCGGGTTGCCCCTGCGGGAAGCGGTCGTAAGCCCAACTCGATGCTTGCACGCGTCCCGAATTGGTGTTGCATGCCTCGTGGACGCCGTTGGCCATGCGGTCGCAGGGGCCGGGGCACGAAAACTCAATGGACGAAACAGAAGTCACATATCAGGTGGTCGTGAATCACGAGGGTCAGTATTCCATCTGGTTTGTCGGGGAAGCGCTTCCGGCAGGCTGGAGCGCAGACGGCAAGATCGGAACCCGGCAGGAATGCCTGGGTCACATTGCTTCGGTCTGGACCGACATGCGGCCCGCGAGCCTTCGGGTTTCGCCGCTCATTGGTGGGGCCGCTTGAAACAGGCGGTGGCAGAGGGCTCCTTTCGAGTCATGGCGCGGCGGCCTTTGGCCGGCTGGACATCGACCTCGCATGGAAGGGCGCTGGCCGGCGCCTGACCCGGAAGATTTGCCATGCAATTGCCGCCTGAGATTGATCTGCGCGCCGCCGAGGTGGATGACGTTTTTGAGTTGTCGCCCATGCAGGAGGGGATGTTGTTTCACGTCCTCTACGAGCCTTCGGCCGGGATGTATTTCCAGCAGATCGCCGCGCCGATCAAGGGGATCGACGTCGAAGCGTTCGACAAGGCTTGGCAGATCCTCGTGGACCGTCAGCCGGTCTTGCGCACCTCCTTCCACTGGAAAGACCTCGCCGAGCCGGTACAGGTGGTGCATCGCCATGTCTCGTTCGCGGTCGAGCACCTCGACTGGGAGAACATGCCGCCGCTCGAGCAAAAACACCGGCTGGCTGAGTTCATGCAGCAGGACCGGGAGAGGGGATTCGACCTGGAAAAGCCGCCCTTGCTCCGGGTCACGTTGATCAAGACTTCGCCCGAGAATTTTTATTTCGTCCGCAGCCATCATCACATCCTCATGGACGGATGGTCGGGGTCGATCCTGTTCCGGCAGTTGTTCAAGATTTACAACACCCTGCGGCATCGCCGGGCACATGGTTTGCCCGATTCGAAGCCTTACCGGAGTTACATCGACTGGCTCAAGCGTCAGGACTTGAGCGCGGCCGAGACCTATTGGCGCTCGCACCTCGAGGGGTTCACCGCCCCCACGCCTTTGCCGGAGGACCACAGTGGACACCGCTCGCTCGTGCGCGGCGGCGAT
>JBMOJP010000086.1:0-9550 GCA_049315725.1 Chthoniobacterales bacterium
CGGGCACGCCCTCGATGGTGACTTTCGCCTGGTTGCGTTCGATGCTGACGCCGCGGATCACGACGTCCTCCATGCCTGGGATTTCTGCTTTCACCATGGTTCCGGGATTTTGATTAAAGCTGCTGCGCACCTCGAAGAGGACGTTGAATTTGTTGGCGAACTCGACGGAACGCGACTGCATGACCTTCGAGCCGGACGAGGCCATTTCGAGCATCTCCTCGTAGCTGATCGTGTCGAGCTTGCGGGCCGAGGGCACGACCCGCGGGTCGCAGGTGAAGACGCCGTCCACGTCGGTGTAAATCTCGCATTTGTCCGCCTTGAGCGCCCCGGCCAGGGCGATGGCGGTGAGGTCGGATCCACCCCGCCCGAGTGTGGTGATCTCACCGCCCGAGGTCTGCCCCTGGAAGCCGGCCACGATGACGACCTGCCCGTCGTCGAGGTGCGCGCGAATCTGCTTCGGCGTGATGTTGAAAATTTTTGCCTTGGTGTGCACCCCGTCGGTGACGATCCCGGCTTGCGCCCCGGTTAGAGACACCGCCCGAGCCCCGAGTCCCTGCAGGCCCATGGCGAGGAGGGCGATGGTGGTCTGCTCACCCGTGGCAAGGAGAACATCCATCTCGCGATCCGCCGGGTGCGGAGAGACTTCGCGAGCCAGCTTGATGAGCGAGTCGGTCACGCCCGACATGGCGGAGACGACCACGACGACCTGGTTCCCGGCCTGCTGCGTCGCGAGGACGCGGCGGGCCACATTGGTGATGCGCGCGGGAGTGCCCACCGACGTGCCGCCGTATTTCTGGACGATCAGGGCCATGGCATCAGCTGAGACCGAGCACGCGTGCGACCGCATCCATCTCGGCCTCGGCTTCGAGGGCCTTGAAGCCGTGGACCATCGGTGCTTCGGGATCCTTCAGGCCGTGGCCCGTCACGGTGAGGACGATCTTTGCCCCCTCGGGGTATTGCTGGAACGGACAGGTCGCGCAGCGCTGGTCGGAAAAACATTTCATCAGCCCGGCCACCGAAGCCGCGCTGGCCGGTTCGACAAAAATGCCCTCCTCCTGCGCAAGCCAGCGCTGGGCGTGGAGGATTTGCTCATCGGTGACAATATCGATGCAGCCACCGGATTCGCACACGGCCGCGGCCGCACCGTCCCAGCTCGCCGGGTTGCCGATCCGGATGGCCGTGGCAATGGTCTCGGGTTGGTCCACAACATGGCCGTGGAAAATCGGCGCCGACCCCGCGGCTTGGAATCCGGTCATGCGCGGCAACTTGGTCGCCCGGCCCAGCGCCTGGTATTCGCGGTAGCCCTGCCAGTAAGCCGTGATGTTCCCGGCATTTCCGACCGGCAGGATGTGGATGTCCGGTGCGTCGCCCAGTTCCTCGATGATTTCGAAGGAGGCGGTTTTCTGCCCCTCGATGCGGAAGGGGTTGATCGAGTTCACGATTTCGAAACGTCCGTCGGCCCCGAGTTCACGCACGAGCCGCAAGGCATCGTCGAAGTTGCCGCGAATGGCCACGACTTTGGCGCCGTAGATGAAAGCCTGGAGAAGTTTGCCCGCCGCGATTTTTCCCGCGGGCAGGAGGACGGCGCAGGCAAGATTGGCCCGCGCCGCGTAGGCCGCCGCGGCGGCCGAGGTGTTGCCGGTCGAGGCACAGATGACGGCCTTGGCTCCGCGCTCGCAGGCCTTCGAGATGGCCATGGTCATCCCCCGATCCTTGAACGACCCGGTCGGGTTGAGCCCCTCGTATTTGACATAGACCTCGGCCCCGCGGCCGACCAGCGCGCCGAGCTTGGGCGAGTGGATGAGCGGGGTGGACCCCTCGTTGAGGGAAATGACCGGGGTCGTGTCGGTCACCGGCAAATGCTGGCGGTAGCGGCTGATCACGCCGCGGTCGTGCAGGGAATTCACCCGGCCGCCTCCACGCGATACAGCGCCGGCTCATCGTGCACACAGTCGAGCGCGCGGATTTTCTCCAAGGCCGCCAGCATGCGTCCGCGCGGCGCGTCGTGGATCATCAAAACCAGGGAGGCCTTCTCGCCTTCCGGTGTCTCCGGCTGGATGACGGACGAAATCCCGATGCCGGCGTCGCCGAGCAAACCGGCGATGCGGGCCAGCACGCCGGGCCGATCGTCCACCCCGAGGCGAAGATAAAACGGCGTGACCGTCTGGTCGGCCGGTTGCAGCTGGCCGTAGAGCCCGTGCGGAATGAAGCCGTAGGATTCGCGGGGCGACTGCAACGCCAGGGCCGCATCGGCCAGATCGCCGATGACCGAGCTGGCCGTCGGGTCCTGCCCGGCCCCCCGCCCGTAAAACAGCGTGTCGCCGACCACGTCGCCGCGCACCGCAATGGCGTTGAAGACGCCGCGAACGGACGAAAGGATGTTGTCGTTGGGCACCAGCGAGGGTTGGACACTCACCTGGACCGAGCCGTCCGGACACGCATCGATCGCCGCAAGCAACTTGATCGTGTGCCCCAACTGCGCGGCGAAACGCATGTCCGCCGGCGTGATTTTCTCGATCCCCTCGACCAGAATCGCCCCCGAGGGCACCCAGAAACCGTAGGCCAGCGAGGCGAGGATGATGGCCTTGTGCCCGGCGTCCCAACCGTTGACATCGAGGGCCGGGTTGGCCTCGGCGTAGCCCGCAGCCTGGGCTTCGGCCAGGGCGGTGGCAAAATCCATCCCGCTCTCGCCCATGCGCGTGAGGATGTAGTTGCTCGTGCCATTGATGATGGCCCGCACCCGCAGAAAATGATTGGCCACGAAGGCCTCGCGGACCGACTTGATGATGGGGATACCCCCCGCCACGGCCGCTTCGTAAAAAACCGGCACCTTTTTCTCCGTGGCCAGATGGAAAATTTCCGCCCCGTGCTCGGCCAGCAGCGCCTTGTTCGCCGTCACGACCATCTTACCCCGCCGGATCGACTCAAGAATCATCTTCCGCGGCTCCTCGATCCCGCCCATCAATTCGATCACGACCTCGATCGCCGGGTCGTCGAGCAAATGACGCCAGTCGGAGACGGCGAGGGCGGAGGGCAGGGGCACGGGCCGCGGCCGCGCCGCATCGCGCTCGGCAATCTTGCGCAGGACCAGATCGCACCCCAGTCGCTCGCGGAGCAGCGCCCGGTTTTTCTCCAGATTGAGGTAGACCCCCGTCCCCACCGTGCCAAAGCCGGCCAGTCCTATGCCTATTTCACGCATGATTGATGACCCGACACTCTGCCCACCCCCGCTACTTTCCGCAATGCTTTGGTGACAGGCGGCCGGTAGGTCGAACAACTCCGAGTAGCCAGGTCGCGATGGATTGCCGTGCCGGGAAGCGCGGGCTTCCAGCCCGCAGCGCCCGGCAGGATACCGGCAAGAACATGCTGGAAGTCCGCACCCCCGTCGTGTCCTCGCACTATACTGCCCAAAAAAACCCCGCGGGCCTGGCGGCACCGCGGGGTCGGTCCGGGGGAACCTGAATCAGGAGTAGGAGGCCTGCGCGCCTTTGAGGTTGCGCTTGGCGATCCAGGGCATGAGTCCGCGGAGCCGGGCTCCGGTCTTCTCGATGCTGTGCTTCTCGCCTTTTTTCATCAGGGCGTTGTATTTCTTGCGTCCCTTTTTGTCCTCGGCGATCCACTGGCGGGCGAATTTGCCCGACTGAATCTCGGCCAGGGCGACTTTCATACGCTTTTTCACGCTGGCGTCGATGATCTTGGGGCCAACGGCAACGTCGCCCCACTTGGCCGTGTCGGAAATGCTGAAACGCATCCCCGCGATGCCGGCTTCGTTCATCAGATCGACGATGAGCTTCAATTCGTGCAGGCATTCAAAGTAGGCCATCTCGGGCTGGTAACCCGCCTCGACCAGCGTGTCGTAGCCAGCCAAGACCAGCGCGGATGCGCCGCCGCACAGCACCGTCTGCTCGCCAAAAAGGTCCGTCTCGGTTTCCTCCTTGAAGGTTGTCTCGAGCACACCGGCGCGGGTTCCACCGATACCTTTGGCCCAGGCGAGTGCGACTTTCTTGGCCTGCTTGCTCGGGTTCTGGTAGATGGCGATGAGGCTCGGCACGCCTTTGCCCTCGGTGAACTGGCGCCGCACGATGTGGCCCGGGCCTTTGGGGGCAACCATAATGATATCGATATCTTTGGGCGGCTTGATCGTCTTGAAGTGGATGGCAAAACCATGGCTGAAGAGCAGGGTCTTGCCCTTCTTCAGATGGGGGGCGATGTCTTTGTTGTAGACGGAGGGAATCTTGGTGTCCGGCACGGCGACGAAAATGATGTCGGCCTTCTTCACCGCTGCGGCAGTGTCGAGGACGGTGAAGCCCTTTTTCTTCGCGACGGTGCGGCTTTTGCTGCCGGGGTAGAGGCCGATGATGACCTTGACGCCACTTTCCTTGAGGTTGAGGGCGTGGGCGTGACCCTGTGAACCGAAACCGATCACGGCGACCGTCTTGCCTTTGAGGTGCTTGAGGTCGGCGTCTTTGTCTGTGTGGATTTTTGCTGCCATGGGATAAATGGATTAAGCCTCGGAAGTGCGGGAGAGCGCGACCTTGCCGGTGCGGGTGATTTCACTGATGCCGAAATGCTGCATGAGGGAAATGAATTTGGTCATCTTGCCCTCGGTGCCGGTGATCTCGATGACCAGCTTATCGAGGCGCACGTCGACGATCTTGGCCCGGAACACGTCACAAATTTGCAGGACTTCCGACCGCGTCTCGGGCGTCACGGTGACCCGCATGAGCACGAGTTCGCGATCGACAAACTCGTCGTCGTGAAAATCCTCCACCTTGATCACATCGACCAATTTTTCGGTCTGCTTGGTCACCTGATCGAGGATCTTGTCGTCCCCGCGCACCACGATGGTCATGCGGGACATGGAGGGATCGAGCGTCGGCGCGACATTGAGAGTGTCGATGTTGAAGCCGCGACCGCTGAACATGCCGGCCACGCGGGCCAGCACGCCGAAGCGGTTCTCAACAAGGACAGACAAGGTGTGACGCATAAACGGGTCGGTCAACATCCCAGATTTCTCGCGGGGCGTCAATCGCCCATAGAGTTCGCGCCCAAACGCCCCGCCGCCTCGACCAAAGCCCGGACGGCCACCCCGGCTTCCGCGTCGGTATTCATCCGGCTGAAAGAAAACCGCAGACTGGAGCGGGCCTCATCATCAGACACTCCCATGGCCCGGAGGACATGCGAGGCGTCGGGGGCACCGCTGCTGCAAGCCGACCCGACCGAGCAGGCCACGCCCAGGCGGTCCAGCCCGATGAGCAATCCCCCGGCCTCGAAGCCGGGCAGGGCGAGGTTGGTCGTGTTGGGCAGCCGGTGGGCGGGGTGGCCATGAAAACGCGCCGCCGGGAATCGGGCCCGCACCTCATTTTCAAAACCATCGCGCAAGGCGGCAACCCGCGGCATTTCGTCAGCCAGCGCCGCACCCGCCCACCAGGCCGCCTCCCCCAACCCGACCACACCGGGCACGTTCTCGGTGCCGGCGCGTCGTCCGCCTTCCTGCCCGCCGCCGCGCAGAAGCGGCGGCAAGCCCATGCCGGGTCGAACGTAGAGTGCCCCGCTGCCCTTCGGTCCATGGAACTTGTGGGCCGAGAGCGAAAGCAGATGCACCGGCACCGCGGACAGGTCGATGGTGATTTTTCCGACGGCCTGGACCGCATCGGCATGGAAGACCACCCGGCGGCGGTCGGCCAGACGCGCCATTTCTTCGATGGGAAACAGCACGCCGGTTTCGTTGTTGGCCCAGACCATGGTGACAAGCGCCGTGTCCTCGCGGAGCACCCGCGCGTATTCCTCCAAGTCGGGGCTTCCGGAGCGATCGACCGGCAGCAGGCTGATCTCATAACCCTCCCGAGCCAGTTGCTCGCACAGGTTCTTTGTCGCGCTGTGCTCGATGGACGAGGTGAGAACATGCCGCTTGCCCGGCTGCGCCGCGAGCGCACCGCGCACGGCGGTGTTGATCGACTCGGTGCCACCGCTGGTAAAAATGATGCCTTCGGGGGCGGCGTGGAGCAGCGCCGCGACCTGACCCCGGGCCCGCTCCACCGCGAGCCGGGCGATCCGACCAAACGCGTGCGCGCTGGAGGGGTTGCCGAAGCTGGCGCCCAGAAAAGGCAGCATGACCTCGCGCACCCGCGGATCCAGCGGCGTGGTCGCGTTGTTATCGAGGTAGATCATGGAAAAGTTGAGCGCAACTGCATGGGAGTTGAGCGATAACGCCCCGCACCCTCAACCCTCAACTCTCAGCCCTCAACTTCCGGCGGCCGCTCATACCAGAAAGCGCAGCGGTCCCGACGGCCGCGGTTGCCGGGCCAGGCGCAGACGGCCAGGAGGCGGATGGCCTCCCACGTGGTGAACTGCCCGACCTTGCGGGCGGACGAGGGCACAGCACGCAGGATGACCGCGAAGTCGAGTTTGCGCTCCCGGCCCCAGCGCTTGAGTTCCCGGGCGAACCCCAACTCCTCGCCGGCGTAGACACGTTCATTGAATCCGCCGGTTGCCGCCCAGCCTTCGCGCTGGGCGAAAAAATAGGAGCCGGCCGCGAAGTGGAACGTTCGCGCCACCCAGTTCCACGCGGCGATCGTGGCCCGCGTGGTCCAGGTGAGCGGCACCCCCTCGAGTTCCACCAGGGCACCCCCGCCGCAAACTTTTCCGCCCGCCAGCGCCTCGAGCGTGGCGGCCAGAACCTCCGGCGTGAGCATGGCATCGGCATCCAGCCAGACCAGCCAGTCCCCGGTCGAGGCGTCCGCGGCGGCATTGCGCGCCCGGGCAATCTGCCGGTGCGGCTCGTCCACCACCTGCGCCCCGGCCTCCCGGGCCAGCACGGCCGTCCGGTCGGTCGAGGCGTTGTCACAAACAATGACCTCGTAGCCGGATAAACCACAGGCAGCCGCCGCCCCGTGCACGGAGAGGACGGCGCGGCCGATGTAGACCTCCTCATTGTAGGCGGGAATCAGGAAACTGGTCGGACGCATCGGCTCACAATCTGCCACGCCGACGGCCTGATGCAACCGCGCGGACCGACACGAGCACATGAGTTTTTTCTTGCCGCGCCGCGCCGCCGGACCAGCGCGATACGCAACAAGCATGCATACCATTATTGTCGGCGCCGGCTCGATCGGCCTCCCCATGGCGCGCATCCGATCCGAGCAGGCCCCTTTTCGCGCCGAAGCTGTGGGGACGGTTTTGCCAGCCCTGGGGTTCCTCGCGGCTTGACGCCTCAGCACCCGCTTCCTACTTTCGATCTTTCCATGCGCCCTTCTGGGATTATTCGTCCTCTTTTTCTCTGCCTCGGGCTCGCCGTTGGCACGTCGTCCCTGCACGCCCAACAACCTTCTGACGCGGGAGCCTACAACAGCGAGGCCGCCGCCCTGGCGCAGCAGTCGCGCGACAATGAAGCCGCCGGAGACACCAAGCGCGCGATCGACGACCTGCGCCGACTGATCAAACTCTACCCTCTCGCCCCCACCGCCCCGGCCGCCCAGTTCCGGCTCGGTCAGCTCTACGATTCTCTCGGCACCTCGAAGCGGGGCTTTGAGGCTTATCAGAAGCTACTCAAGGACTACCCCCAGTCGCGGGAATTCGACCAGGCCGTGAACTCGATGGCGGCCCTGGCCGACGCCGCGATGGAAAACCGGCGCTACGACCGGGCGCAGGAAATGTATGAGGCCATCATGGCCGACGCCCCCTACGCCAAATTTGCCCCGGCCATTCAATTCAAGCTCGGTCAGAGCCTGGAGAATCAAAAGGACTACGACAAGGCCACCGCCGCTTATCAGGTCATCATCGACCGCTACCCCGGCAGCAAATACGCCTCCGACGCCCTTTACCAGATCGGCTATGTCCAGTTTACCGAGGCCACCTCGCGTTCGAAGGATTTGTCCGCCGCGATCGACGCGAAAAACACCTTCGACGAATTCCTGCTCGAATATCCGGGCAGCGAGAAGGCAGCCCAGGCGCGGGAGAATCTGGCCCGGATGAGCACGCGCGAGACCACCGACCTCATCACCATCGCCAAGTTCTACGACCGCACCGCCAACTACCGCGCCGCCGTGATCTACTACGGTGATGTGGTCCGCCGCCAGCCCGGCACGGAGGATGCCAACTTTTCCCAGCAACGCATCGAGGAGATCCGCGCCACGGTCGGCGAAGACGAGCTTCGCGCCGGCACCGAGCGGGCCGAGACCGGAGAACTGGCCGCCCTCCGCCGCCGGACGCAAAATCAGGTGCAAACCTCCGCCCTGAGCAATTACTCCGGACCGCCGGTCTCCGCCGTCGCTCCCCCGGAAGAGCTGCCCGCCCCGAAACCGCGCCTGCGCACCTCGGCCAACGACGTGCGTCCGCAAAGCGAGCCGGCCGGCCCCGACCTGATGACCCCGCCCGCCGACCTTCCGCCGGTCGAGCCGGAACTCCCGCCGATCGAATGATCACGCGCGCCTTCCTGCTCGTGGCCTGCGCCGCGCTGCTGGCCGGATGCTACACTCTGGGCGACGCACGCCCGCGGGTCATGGAGGGCATCACCACGATCTCCGTGCCCGTCTCGCGCAACAATACGCTCGAGCCCAACGTCGAGGCCCTGCTGGCCGACACAATCGTCAAGAAAATCCAGACCGACGGAACCTATTCCATCGCCCGCGGCGACGGCGCGGACGCCGTGCTCAACACCACCCTGACCTCGGTCAACCGCGCGCCGGCCCGCTCCGTGCAAGGCAACGTGCTGGCCACCAGCGAATTTTTGCTCTTCACCACCGTGAGCTTCGAACTGCTCGAACAAGCGGGAGGGCGCACCGTGATGAGCGGTCAGGTCACCGGACAGACGAGTTTCTTCGTCACCGGCGATCTCCAGACCGACGAGAGCCAAGCCCTGCCCCTCGCCTTCTCCGATGCCGCAGTCAAGCTGACCAGCCGCCTCAGCGAAGGATTTTAGCCGCTTGCTCACGCTCGTCCCCACTCCGGTCGGGAACCTCGAGGACATCACCCTGCGGGCCCTTCGCCTCCTGGGTGAAGCCGACCTCATCGCCGCCGAAGACACGCGCCACGCGAGCATCCTCCTCCGCCACCACGGGATCAACCGCCCGCTCGTCAGCCTCCACGAGCACAATGAGGCCGCACGGTCCGGGGAAATCGCCGACCGCCTCGCCGCCGGGGAAAACATCGCCCTCCTGACCGACGCCGGCACCCCCGGCATCTCCGACCCGGGATTTCGCGTCGTCCGCGCCTGCATCGAGCGCGGACTCGAATTCACCGTCCTGCCCGGCCCCACCTCCATTCTCCCCGCCCTCGTCGGCTCGGGGTTGCCGCTGCATGAGTTTTATTTCGGCGGATTCCTTCCCGTGAAATCCGGCCGCCGCCGCACCACCCTCGAGGCGGCACTGGCCCGCCGCGAAACCAGCATCTTCTTCGAATCCCCCCACCGCATCGCCCGCTCGCTCGCCGTCCTCGCCGAACTCGCCCCCGACCGCCCTGTCTGCGTCGCCCGCGAGTTGAGCAAGAAATTCGAAGAATACTGGCGCGGCCCCGCCGCCGAACTCTCCGCCCGCGCCGAAGCCCAGCCCCC
>JBMOJP010000182.1:0-2140 GCA_049315725.1 Chthoniobacterales bacterium
TCATCCTTGATCCTTCACACTTCATACTTCCCTCTCCCCCGCCTGGCTCCACGCTCCTCGGCCTGTGGAGGTGAAACTACTTTGCAATCCGTGGAGGCGCAGCCACTTCACTGGGCCCCCTCCGTCATTTTGCATTCTTCATTTTGCATTCACCATTCCCCCACAGCCGCCCGTCACGCCTCCGTCGCTCCGCGCACCACACGAATGAGCAGACCCGTCAAATTTTCCGCGTGCATTGCTTCTTCGTGGATCCTTTGCGCCAGCGCCGATGAATCCGGATCCCGCGTGCAGGTCACAATGCCCTCGTGCGCTCCTTTGGTTACCCGATGTAGCCGGTGAAAATCCAAACGGTTCAGCGTGAGGACCGCCCGCTTCTCTTCAACCGCAAAACGGAGCACCTCGTCGTCCTGCGTGTTGCGATTCGCCTGGCCCGCCTCAAACGCAGTCAGCACATCGTGCCCCAAAGAACGCAGCACGCGAACGACCTCCAGCGGCACATTCTCGTCGGAATAAAAGCGAGCCATCAGGCCACAAGGTTGGACTCAATCGCCGCCTCGATTTCGCCGCGATGCTCCTTCACATACGCCCAAGCAGCCACAAGGTCCTCGGCAGTCAGCCCGGGATAGTCCTCCAAGAGTTGCTTGTCGCTCACTCCTTGCCGGCGAGCATCCTCCAACATCCACACGGCAATACGCGTCGAGCCGATGCGCGCCTCGCCGCCGCAGACACCGGGTGTGCGCTCGATGGCGGCGCGGGAGCGTCGGGCTTTGACAAACAGTATGAAGTCCAGAACCTCCGCTTGGACAGGTTCCGGCGCGGACTCGATCTCCGTAAGAAGTTGCTGCGTGATGGCCCTCATAGATGCGTTTAATGAAACCAATAGACCTGACTGCCGACTTTTTCAACCTCCCTCATCGTTCGCCTCTCCCCCGCCTGGCTCCACGCTCCTCGTTCCCGGCAGGTAGCAGGGGAAAGAATTACGAGAGAGGCAACAAGCGATAGCGGACCCGACCGGCCCGCACCGTCATGGCACATCCGGCAAGCAGTTGCTCAACGAATTGCTCGGAGAGTTGCAGCAGAAGTGCGGTGACTTCTGCCGCCTTCATCCCTTCGTCCCTGATTCGGACCACCGAGGGGCTGCTGGTAAGCGAGTTGGCCAAAAGTGCATGGAAGTCCGCATCAAGGGTGGTAACGATTCGCTCCTCATCCGCCGCACGTCGCAAGATTGCTGAATCCGCAGCGCTCGCCAAACCGATGTCACCGACATGCAGTGCGTCGTGACCGACCAAGCGAAGCTTGCTCGCAGCCGAGCGGGGCAGTCCCTGATCAAGCAACCAGCGCATGCCCCTCAGCAAGCTCCGCAACAGCATCAGGCAGATGACAGGCGGCGAAGTGCAGGGCCTGTCGAAGGTCCTCGTCCTCCAATTCGGGATATTCCTGTAACCGTTCTTCTCGATCAGGGTAGAGGGCCGCGATTTCAACTACGCGACGGACGGTCAGCCGCAGGCCACGGATACACGGCTGTCCGTTCATCTGCCCAGAGTCGATAGTGATGCGGTCAAAGCGTCCCATAGCTCTTGAAAGCTACCCCACCTCGCTTTCGACCGCAAGGTCCGCATGCGCGCACCCGTCGGAGCTCAGAGGTCGGCGCGCAGAGGACTCCGTGCACATCCGGATGATGCCATTAAATCGTGAAAGCTCGGACATGGATTTTTGCGTGTTATCTTTTCAACACATCATCCTTTCCGCTCGGTGTTGCTTCACGCCGTCCCCTTAGGTCGGCTCAATTTTTCCAGCTCTCAGCTTTTCCAACGGCAGCCTCATCGGATAAATGATATTGCGCTCACTCCAAAGAGCGCGAGCGCTCTACCAAAGCTACTCCCCCAAATCTGCCGCCAAATGCTGCACGAGAGCCTCGTCATACCAAAACCCAGCCTGCTGCAACTGGCGAACAAGAGGAAGGAACCCGGCAACCAACCCCAGCTGCTTTGCCTTCCTTAACGTGCCGAGTGTTCCGACGACACGCAACCCGTGGAACTCGGCGAGGTTCCGGCCCAAGCGCTCATCGATAACGACCAAATCCGTGCGATCCCGAAGAGCCATCGAGAGAGTGTCACGTTCACCGGCATCCAGCATAAAG
>JBMOJP010000087.1:0-9433 GCA_049315725.1 Chthoniobacterales bacterium
TCGACCACGCGGTGATCGTAACTCAAGGCCAGATACATCATGGGACGGATGACCACGCGACCCTCGACGGCGATCGGGCGCTCCTGGATTTTGTGCATACCGAGGATGCCGCTCTGCGGCGGGTTGAGGATGGGCGTGCTGAGGAGCGAACCGTAAACGCCACCGTTCGAGATGGTGAAGACGCCGCCCTGCAAATCCTCAATCGTGATGGCCCCTTCCCGCGCCTTCTTCGCGTAGTAGGCCATGTCATTCTCCAACTCGGCGAACGTCTTGCGATCGGCATCGCGGATGACCGGAACGATGAGCCCCCGCTCGGTTCCCACGGCCACGCCGATGTCGTAGAAATGATTTTGCACCAGCTCCTCGCCGTCGAGGCGGGAGTTGAGCTGCGGCTCGTTCTGCAGGGCGTCCACCACGGCCTTGAGGAAGAACGACATGAAGCCGAGCTTGATGCCGTGCCGGGCGGTGAAGACCTCCTGCACATCGGCGCGCAGCTTCATCACCGCGGCCATGTCGCACTCGTTGAACGTGGTGAGGATGGCCGCATTGCGCTGGGCCGAGACGAGCTGGGTCGAAATCTTGCGCCGCAGCGGGGAAAGTTTCTTCCGGGTGACGCGGCGCTCCTGCGGCTCGAGTTCGACCGGGGCCGCCGGAGCCGCCGCGGGAGCAGGTGCGATCGGAGCGGCCGGCGGGGCGGCGGCAACCTCGGCCGCAGGTTCAGGCGCATCCTCAATCCGGCCGACCACCTCGCCAATCTTGACCTCGGAATCAGCCGGCAGGCCGATGCGCAGAAGGCCAGCCGCCGGGGCGGACACCTCGGTGGAAACCTTGTCGGTCTCAAGGGTGAAAATGATGTCGCCGGCACGCACGTAATCGCCATCTTGACGGTGCCAGACCGCGATGATGCCCGAAGAGATTGATTCGCCGACGGCGGGGACCTTGATTTCCATGCTCATGCCGAGGAATTAACTACACCTCGAAAGCGCGGCTGACGAGTTCCTCCTGCTGGAGGCGGTGAATAGCCAGCGACCCAACGGCTGGGCTCGGGCTTTCCTCGCGTCCGGCGTAGGAAATGGGACGTCCGAGCAACTCGCGCAACTCCGCACTCATGGAGAACCAGGCGCCCATGTTCTTGGGCTCCTCCTGGCACCAGACCACGCGCTTGAGATTCGGGCAGGCATGGACAATGCGTTTGATTTTTTCGACGTGCAACGGGTAGATCTGCTCGACCCGGACAATGACGGCATCGGTGGCCCCGAGCGCCTGCTGTTTGGCCTTGAGGTCGTAGTAAACCTTGCCGGAGCAGAGGATGACGCGATGAACAGTCGAGGGATCCTCGGGCAGCGCGTCGGCCAGGATGGCGTAAAAGCGTCCCTGGGTGAAATCCTGCTCGGTCGAGACGGCCAGCGGGTGCCGCAGCAGGCTCTTCGGCGTCATGATGACCAGCGGCTTGCGGTAGTCGCGGTGCATCTGCCGGCGAAGGGCGTGAAAATACTGGGCCGGTGTGGTCAGGTTGCAGACCTGCATGTTGTTGTGGGCGCACAACTGGAGAAACCGCTCGAGCCGCGCGCTTGAGTGCTCCGGCCCCTGACCCTCGAAGCCGTGCGGCAGCAGGAGAACCAGCGAACTGGGACGCTGCCACTTGGACTCGGCGGAGGAAATAAACTGATCGATGATGACCTGCGCGCCGTTGACGAAATCCCCGAACTGCGCTTCCCACAGGCAGAGCATCGAGGGGTAATCGAGAGAGTAGCCGTAGTCAAAACCGAGCACCGCAACCTCGCTGAGCAGACTGTTGTAAACACAGAGCCGGGCCTGGTCCGGCGCGAGGTGGTTGAGCGGGATAAAATCCTCGTTCTTCTTCGCATCGTAGAGCACGGCGTGCCGCTGGCTGAAAGTGCCGCGACGGCTGTCCTGCCCGGAGAGGCGCACCGGCGTCTTTTCGAGCAGGAGCGAGCCGAAGGCCAGGGCCTCGGAAAAGGCCCAGTCGTAGGGGCCGCCGTCCCGGAGAATTTCGAGACGCCGGTCAATCAGCATGCGACGAACCTTGGGGAGCAGATGAAAGTCCTCCGGCACCCGGCACAACCCCTCGACGATCTCGCGCAGCATCTCCGGCGTGATCCCGGTGCGCACCGGCTCGTAGGAATACGGTGGCTGGAAGACCGCGGTGGAACCGGCAAAACGCCCGCCCTCCTGCCGCTCGCTTTCCTTCTTCTTCACGACATCGAAGGCCTCCTCCAACTCGCGCTCCGCCTCGGCCTTGAGGGCCGCCGCGTCCCCGGCGGTCACCGTGCCGAGGGCGGACAACTCCTGCACGAACCCCTCGCTGGCCCGCGGGTGTTGCTGGATTTTTCCGTAAAGGTGCGGCTGGGTGAAGGTCGGCTCGTCGCCCTCGTTGTGGCCGTGCCGGCGGTAGCAGAAAAGATCAATGACCACGTCGCGCCCGAACTCCTGACGGAAATCAAGGGCGATCCGCGCCACCGTGGCCACAGCCAGCGGGTCCTCGCCGTTCACATGAAAAATCGGCGCCTCGATCATCTTGGCCACGTCCGTCGCGTAGAGACTCGAACGCGCATCGGCTGGCAGCGTGGTGAAGCCGATCTGATTGTTGACGATGATGTGGACCGTGCCGCCCGTCTTGTAACCGGGCAGTTGCGACATGTTGAAGACCTCGGCCACGATCCCCTGCCCGGCGAAGGCGGCATCGCCGTGGATGAGGAGCGGCAAGACTTTCCGCCGGGTCGCCGTGTCACCCAGGATCCGCTGACGGGCGCGGGCCATGCCCTCGACCACCGGATCCACCGCCTCAAGGTGACTCGGGTTGGGGGCCAGACGCACCCCGACCTTGTAGCCGGTTGCGGTGGTCCGCTCGGACTGATAGCCGAGGTGGTATTTCACGTCGCCGTTGCCCCCGACCACCTCGGGAATGAAATTCTCCGAGAACTCGTTGAAGATCACGGTGAGCGGCTTGTTCAAGAAATTGGCCAGCACGTTCAGGCGACCGCGGTGGGCCATGCCCATGACGATTTCCTCCACCCCGCTCGGCTCGCAGCGCTGCAGGATGGTGTCGAGGATGACGAGGAGCGACTCCGCGCCCTCGAGGGAAAAACGTTTCTGCCCGACGTAGCGCGTGTGGAGAAAGTGTTCGAAGGTCTCGGCCTCGTAGAGTTGGCGCAGGATGGCCCGGTGCTGCGCGGCATCGCCCTGATGCTCCTGACGACGGTTCTCCACCCGATCGCGGATCCAATTGCGCACGCGCGGATCCTGGATGTGCATGAACTCGGTGCCGATCGTCTCGCTGTAGATGGCCCTCAACCGCTCGATCATCTCCCGCAGGAGCATGGGCTGACCGTCCTGAAAATATTTTGAAGAAACCGTGCGCTCGAGGTCGCTTTCGGTGAAGCCGATTTGCTTGAGGGTCAGCAGTGGATTCTCCGGAGCCGCCGGCGAAAGCGGGTCAAGACGCGCCACGGTGTGGCCCAGCGTGCGGTAGTTGTAGGCCAGCGAGTCCGCCCGGCGTTCGCGGGCCGCGTCCTCCGGCACCGCCGCCCGCGCCCCCTCGGCCAATTCCTCCGATTGCGTCAGGCCAAGTTCAAACCCCTCGAAGAAGGCGTTCCACTCGGGCGTGACCGAATCGCTGTCCTGCTTCCAGCGGGCGTAGTTCTGCTCAAGGAGTTCGGAGTTCCAGTTTCCAGATAAAGATTGGCTCATAAGTTGGCGGAGCCATGAATTTCCACGGAATGGCGGCCGGTTGCAACACGGACCCGCACCGGCCCGCAGTTTTTCCCTCCACCCCCGTTACTTGCCAGAAGCGGCCGGGCGCGGCATAAATACGGGTTGCCCCGGCCCCGGCGCAAGCGGGCAGCAGCGCATGACTCATGATCAAGGTTGAAGGACTGACCAAAACCTACGCCGGTGTGACGGCGATCCAGGACCTTAATTTCACCGTGGAGAAGGGTGAGATTGTGGGATTCCTCGGCCCGAATGGCGCGGGCAAGAGCACGACCATGCGCATCCTCTCATGCTTCCTTCCCGCGACCAGTGGACGGGCCAGGGTGGCCGGCTTCGACGTCGCCTCGCAGTCTCTCGAAGTCCGGTCGCGCGTCGGCTACAT
Source organism: Chthoniobacterales bacterium (assembly GCA_049315725.1). GTDB lineage: Bacteria > Verrucomicrobiota > Verrucomicrobiia > Chthoniobacterales > JACTMZ01 > JACTMZ01. The sequence continues at coordinate 4,115 of JBMOJP010000087.1, forward strand.
GCCGGAAAATGTCGCCCTCTACCCCGAGATGCGGGTGCAGGAATATCTGGAATACCGCGCCGCGCTCAAGGGTGTCCGCGGCCGCCGCAACCGTCAGCGGGTCAATGCGGTCAAGGAGCTCTGCAGCCTGCGCGACGTGGAATCCAAGCTCATCGGCGCGCTCTCCAAAGGCTACCGCCAGCGGGTGGGCTTGGCCGATGCGCTCCTCCACGACCCGGACCTGCTCATTCTCGACGAGCCGACCATCGGCCTCGATCCAAACCAAATCCGCCAAGTCCGCCAACTCGTCCGCGACTTGGGCAAACGCCACACCATCCTTCTCTCCACCCACATCCTCAGCGAGGTCGAGATGATCTGCAATCGTGTGCTAATCATCAACCGCGGGCGCATTGCAGCCTCGGACACGGCGGAAAATCTGGCCAGCCGCGTGCGCACCGCCGGCGCGGTCACGGCGGAAATTCGCGCCGGGGCCGGGCCGCTCGAAGCCGCGCTGGCCCAGCTTTCCGGCGTGCGCAAGGCCGAGATCATCCCGCTGGACGACGGCTGGCTCGGCTGCACCCTGCGCATTGACGCCCAACACGACCCCCGCGAGGAAATCGCGCGACTGGCGGCCGAACGCGGCTGGCCGTTGCGTCAGCTCGGGCAGGAACAGGTGAGCCTCGAGCGCGTCTTCGCCGAGATCACGCAGGCGGGGGAAATCTGATTCACGATGAACTTCTTCACCCTGCTCAACCGCGAAATCCGCGCCTATTTCCTCTCCCCCGTGGCCTGGGTGGTGCTCTTCTTTTTCCTCCTCCTCACCGGGTTCAATTTTTACGCCGGCGTGGCCGCCCTGAATCGCGGGCCCAGCGAGGTCACGGTCGTCGAGGCGTTCTTCAACACGGTGTTTTTCTGGTTCGGCTTTGTCCTCATTTTTCCCCTCATCACCATGAGGTTGTTCTCCGAGGAATTCAAAATGGGGACGATCGAGCCGCTCATGACCGCCCCGGTGCGCGACAGTCAGGTCGTGCTGGCCAAGTATGGCGGAGCCCTTTTCTTCTACATCGTCCTCTGGCTGCCCAGCCTGCTCTACTTTGTCGTCTTCACCCAGATCACCCGGCTCGAAACCGCCGGGGCCGCCGGTCCCTTCATCGGAGCCTATGCCATGCTGCTGCTCATCGGCATGTTCTACCTCGCCGTCGGCTGCCTCGCCTCGGCCCTGACCCGCAACCAGATCATTGCGGCCATCATGTCATTCAGCGTCATCACCCTGGCCTTTTTTATGGGGCTGCTGAATTTCTTCGTCCTCCATGTCACCCCGGCCCTGCGGGAAATGACGGCCTACTTTTCCGCCCTCGAGCACATGAGTGAGGCCTCGCGCGGCATCTTCGATTCACGGCCGGTCGTCTTCTATCTCTCGCTCACCATTTTCGTTCTCTTCCTCACCTTCCACGTCTTTCAGTCGCGACGCTGGAGAAATTGACGACCATGACCAGCCCGCAGGATTCCTCGCGCCGCCGTGCCGGCATCCGTTTGGGTGTCGCCGTTCAGGTCATTCTGGCCTGCGTGCTGCTGGCCGCGCTCAACTATGCGGGCTTCCACTACTACGCGCGCCACGATTGGTCGGCCGCCGGCAAATACCGGTTGGGCGACCAAACCCTCAAGGTGCTCAAGCAGCTGCCGTCTCCCGCCACGGTGTATGTTTTCTTTTCCCCCACGACGGCCGCCCCCGGATACGAGGTCTATAGCGATGTCATCAACCTTTTGAAGGAATACCAATTCACCGCCGGGGACAAAATGACGGTCGAATACATCGACCCGATGCGCAACCTCGCCCGGGCCCGCGAACTCCAGGCCAAATACGAATTCGGTTCGCAGGAAAACCTCGTCATTGTCGAGATGGGCGGACGCTCCCGGCAGGTCAGCGCGGTGGACATGGCCGACTACGATCTCCTGGCCCAGGTGACCGGCGAGGCACCCCGGGTCAAGGCGTTCAAGGGTGAGCAGGCGCTGACCAGCGCCCTGATCGATCTCGGTGAGGCCAAGGAGCGCAGTATCTATTTTCTCCAGGGTCAGGGAGAATCTGCGGTCGGCGAAAAATCGGATCTCTCGCTCTTCGAGGAATACATCGGCCGTCAGGGAGCCGTGGCCAAACCACTCGACCTGACCCTTGAGGGCAAGGTGCCGGCCGACGCCGGCGCGTTGGTCATCGCCGGGCCCCGCTATGATTTGCCGGAAACCTCGCTCGCCGCGCTGCGCGAATACTGGGGCAAGGAGGGACGGCTCATGGTCCTGCTCGACCCCGACGCCGACGCGCCGCGCTTGCGCGAGTTTCTCGCCTCGGCCGGAGTGACCCCGCGCAATGACCGCGTGCTCCGCACGGTGCAACTCGGCTTCGCCACCGGCATCCTGCGCGACGTGACCGGCCGTTTCTCCCCCGACAACCGCGTCACCCGGCGCCTGCAGGGCGTGGATGCCATGCTCCCCGGCGGCTCCTGCTCGCTGGAACTGGCGAACGAACAGCCCGGCACAGTGGTCGAGGCCATGATCACGGCCGCCGAGCCGTTCTGGGGCGAGACGAAGTATGTCACCGACGAAACCAAGGGCGTCGCCTTTGATGAAGGCCAGGACACGCCGGCCCCGCTCGTGCTGGCTGCCATGGTCGAGCGCGGCGGCGTGGCCGACGAGAAAGTCGACGTGGGCGCGGCCCGCATGATCGTGGTCGGCAACAGCGAGTTTGTCGTCAACGGTTCCATCACCGAGCCCAACCTCGATTTTGTCCTCAGCTCGCTCAACTGGATGCTCGACCGCAGCCATCTGGCTGGTGTTTCGCCGAAATCCTCCCACGCTTTCAACCTCAACCTCACCGACCTCGAAACCGGACGCATCGCGCTCTACACCCTCGTGGTCATTCCCGCCGGTGCTCTCGTCGGCGGTCTCTTTGTCTGGTGGCGTCGCCGACGCTGAGGCATGAACCCCCGCGCCACCGTTGCTCTCTTTCTGGCTGCTCTGCTGCTGGTCGGCGGACTCGTTTACCTGCGGATCAACCTGCCCACGACCCGTGAAGCCGGGGAAGCCGAGCGCTACGCTGCGGTCTTCACCCCGGAGGAGGTGACGGAAATGGACATCATCCGCGGCAGCGAAACGATCAGCCTGCGCCGCGAGAACAACGAATGGCGCCTGACCGCGCCGGTCGCCGACCGCGCCGATGCGGAAGCCGTGGATCGGCTTCTTCTCGCCGCGAGGTTTCTCGGCGTGCGCGACCGCGAGATGGTGGCGGATCCGGCCGCGGTGCCCGAGACCGGGCTGGCCTCGCCGCGGCTCCGCCTCGACCTGCGCGGCCGCGAAGCCCTGCGTCTCGACCTTGGCGCCAACACCGCGTTGCCCGGCGAAATCTTTGCCCGCCTCGGCGGGGAGCGCGCCATCCTGCGGGTCTCCGACTCGATCGTTGCGTTGGCCACCGCACCGGTGGAAAATTTCCGCGACCCGCGGCTGACCACCATGGTGGCCGACGACATCGAGAAATTCACCGTGCGGCGGGCCGATGGAGAGATGGCTCTGCGCCGGGAGCGGGGGCGTTGGGTGATTGAGAAGCCCGTGCGTTCGCCAGCCGATGCCCGCGCCGTGCGCGAATTTCTCGAACCCCTGCTCGGCCTGCGCATCACCGGTTTCAAACCGCCCCAAACCGGGACTAGCTCACTCGCCGGGGCCGCTGCGGGGATCAGCTTCACCCCGCGAGGCGGGGGCGAGGCGCTCGACCTCGAGGTCGCGCGCGAACAGACCGACGGCGCCGAGACCTTTACCGCACAGCTGAAACCGCGGGGCGGAACCCTCGCGGTCGACCCGGCCGTGCGCCGCCTGTTTGACATCTCTCCCGAAGCCCTGCGGGACCGCTCGCTCGGCTGGGTCGAGGCCGACACGGTGGATCGCATCCGCCTCGAGTCCGACGGCCAGATGCTCAATTTCCGTCGAACCAACGACGGATGGGTCGCCGAGGAGGATGGCCGCAAAATCGGCACGGATGCGGTTAACCGCCTGATGGAAACCTTCAACGCGGCCCGCGTGGCCTCGTTTCGCACGGCCGCTTCACCGGCGGAAACCGGCCTCGACCAACCACCGCAACGCATCACCTTCTCCGCGTGGCTTTCGGAGAACACCGCCGAGGAGCCCGCCGGCGGCCAGGTCCTCGCCGGTGCCGCCCTCGGCGGGATGACCTCCGATGGCACCGTTTATGCCCGCGCCGAGGGTTCGGACGAAACCGTCACCATCACGCCAGACCTCGGCCAGGCGCTGCACGAATTGACTCATCACAATCAAAAAACCCCTCCCGTCCCCTGACGATATGCCGGCCGGAGGGCCATTTTCCTTGACCGACCGCCCCTCTGACGGCTTAGATTCGCCTTTCGCGATCGGGGTAAGCCCAACCAGGTGTCCCAATGCTCGCGGCCAACGCTCCGCGCACTCCACCATGTTCAGAAAATTTTTCGGTTTGTTCTCCAGTGATATCGGGATCGATCTCGGCACGGCCAACACCCTCGTCTACGTCCGTGATCAAGGCATCGTCTTGCGCGAACCCTCTGTGGTCGCGGTCCAAGCCGGCACCAACAAAGTTCTGGCTGTCGGCAACGAAGCCAAGTCCATGCTCGGCCGCACGCCCGGCAATATCGTGGCCATCCGCCCGCTCAAGGACGGTGTCATCGCCGACTTCGAGATCACCGAGGCGATGCTCTCCCATCTCATCACTAAAGCCCACGGCGGACGGCGTTTGGTCCGCCCGCGTGTGGTCATCGCCGTGCCTTCCGGCATCACCGAGGTGGAAAAGCGGGCGGTCAAAGATTCGGCCACCCATGCAGGCGCGCGCGAAGTTTATCTCATCGAAGAACCCATGGCGGCGGCCATCGGAGTCGGCCTGCCCATTCAGGAAGCCGCCGGCAACATGATCATCGACATCGGCGGCGGCACCACCGAAGTCGCCCTGATCTCGCTCGCCGGAATCGTCTTCAGCCGCAGCGTGCGTGTGGCTGGCGATGAACTCGACGAAGCCATCGTCCAATACCTCAAACGAAACTTCAACCTTGCCATCGGCGAACGCACCGCCGAGGACATCAAAATCAAACTGGGCTCGGCCATCAAGCTGCCCAAGGAAAACTCCATGGAAGTCAAAGGCCGCGACCTCGTCGCCGGCCTGCCCAAAACCATCACCCTGACCTCGCAGGAAGTCCGCGAGGCCCTGACCGAGCCCCTCAACAGCATCGTGGATGCCGTGCGCACGACGCTCGAGCGCTGCCCGCCCGAGTTGTCGTCCGACCTGGTCGACCGCGGCATGGTGCTGGCCGGCGG
>JBMOJP010000088.1:0-9377 GCA_049315725.1 Chthoniobacterales bacterium
CGAAGCAATTGACGAGATCCTCGCGAAACCCGATCGGGTGGGGGGAGGTGAAGCGCAGGCGTTCGAGGCCTTCCACCTCATGCACCGCCTCGAGCAATTGCACGAACGGGCTGTGTCCGTCCACCTTGGGAAACTCATGCCGTCCGTAAAGATTGACGATCTGCCCGAGGAGCGTGACTTCGCGGCAGCCGCGCTCGACCAGGTCTCTCACCTCTCCGACGATGCGGCCGGCCCGCCGGCTCCGCTCGGCCCCGCGCGTGTCCGGCACGATGCAGAAGGTGCACCGCATGTTGCAGCCCTGCATGATCGAGACAAAGGCGCTGGGCGGCACGGTCACGTGGTCGCGGATGGTTTCCTGCGAGCCGGCCTCCTCCTCGGTGTCGACGATGGAAAACCGTAGATCGTCCATCGCCGGGTCGTGGGCCATTTTGCGACGCAGGATGGCGTCCACATGGTCGGCGACCTTGTGGAATTTCTGCGTCCCGACGACGAGGTCGAGGTGCGGGATCTCCGCGAGGAGGGACGAGCCGCGGCTTTGGGCCATGCAGCCGAGAAGTCCGAAGACGGTATGCGGGCGTTCCTTCTGCAGGCGGCGCAGAAACCCCATCTTGCCGATGGCCTTTTGCTCGGCCATGTCGCGCACGCTGCAGGTGTTGAGCAGAACGACATCCGCCTCCTCCGCCTCGGTGGTCATCTCATAGCCCCGCCCGACCAGCATCTGCGCGACCTGCTCGGAGTCGCGCTCGTTCATCTGGCATCCGTAGGTCTTGAGAAACACCTTGGGCATGGCAGCGTGAGAATAAGGGTCTCAACCGAACTTGGCCAGCGTTCCGCCGCATTGACACCCAGGCCATGAGCCCTTCATTTTTATCGCCGTGTTGACCCGCAGTCTCATGGTGACAGTCCTTGCCGTGGCCTTCGCTGGCGGCCCGGTGCTGGCCGGCGAGCGTCCCACGTTCGATGTCTCAAGCGGATTCCGTTACAACAGCAACCTGAGCAATGCGGACAGGTCATCCGACGTGGAGGATGATTTTTTCTGGCGGGCCGATGCGGGGGTGACGTGGGGTCATCAACTCGATCGCGACTGGCGGATTTCCGGGCGGATCTTTGCCGGGACCGAGATCCCTTTTCAATATTCAGCCTTCACCCTGGCCCGGGTCGGGGCGGATGCGCGGGTGACGCGGAAGTTCGGTCTTGGTCGGACCGCTCCCAAGGCGACGGCGGGGCTGGCTTTCGAGCGCGATTTTTTCGAGGACGAAGACATGACGAAGTGGCTGCTCCAGCCCTCGGTGCGCTACCAGCATCCGTTGGGCCGTGACTGGTCGCTGGAGTTGCTTTACCGTTTTGACGCGAGCTTCGCCCGCTCGGGTCTGTTTGGCGGGACGGGCAACGAGGGGGCGCTGACCCTGCGCTGGGAGCCGGAGGGGCGCTGGTCGTTTTTTGCCGGCTCCCGTTTGCGTTACGGCGATGTGGTTTCCTGGGCGACGCCGCCGCGGCCCGATCTTGTCTCGGTCGCCTCCGTGGTCGAGTCGGGCAACACCGTCTTCGGCCGCCCGCTCACGGCTTATCGCTTGCAGGCGCTGACCCAGGCCCCGCTGGCGGGGATTTCTTTCGCGCTTACCCCGGATATTTCTCTCGAACTCTCCGGCGAGTTCCAGCACACCTCGCGGAGTGCCATCACCTATGACGCCTTTTTTGCGCATCTCGGGGCCAAGGCCGTTTTTTAAATTGTTCGCCTGCGGCGTGCTGGTGCTCGTCGCGGCATTCTCGTCGGCTGCCGCCTTTGATCTGACAGTCAAGGTGACCGATGAAAAAAACCAGCCGGTGGAGGACGCGGTCGTCACGTTCACCCCGCGGGGCGGGGGGTCGACAGTCGCCGCGGTCCAGGGCGAAATGATTCAGGCGGGGCGTCAGTTCACCCCGTTCGTGCTCATCGTCCCGGTGGGCAGTCGGGTGAAGTTTCCCAATCGCGACGAGGTGGCGCACCACGTCTATTCCGTGTCCGCCCCGAAGAAGTTCGACCTGCCGCTCTATATCGGGGAGCCGGCCGAACCCCAGCTTTTCGACAAGCCCGGGGTCGTCTCCCTCGGATGCAATATCCACGACTGGATGGCCGCATACATTTACGTCACAGCCACGCCCTTCTACGGGCTGACCAGCACAGTCGGCCAAGCCACTTTGCGTGGTCTGCCCCCAGGCGGCGGCGTGGTCGAGGTCTGGCATCCCCGGTTGCGCGGGCGGCCGCTGAGCATCGAGTTGCCGGCTGGCTCCGTCAGCCTGCCTCCCGCCGTCCTGCGCCTGCGTCCCGAGTTCCGTCGCCGTCAGGCCCCCGCCGCAGGGGATGCCCCCGGCGGTTACCGCTGATGCCGGCACGATTTCGCGACCGCCTGTTGCTTCTGCTCCTGCTGCTGCTCGCGGCGGTGTTGGGTTTCAACTACTTCCTTGTCCGCCGCGCCAACCTGGAGAATGCCCGGCGAACGATCGACGACGATCTGGGGTCTGCGGCGCAGGTTTTTGACCGCGTTTTTAAAATGCGCATGGACAAACTCCAACTCGGCGCGCGATTGCTGTCCGACGACTGGGCCTTTCGGCAGCTTTACGGTGAGACGGAGAATTTCTCCGATCCGGTCAAGCAGCGCACCCTCGTTTCCGGGTTGGAGAACTACCGGATGCGTATGCGTGATGCGGCCTTCCTGCAACTGGTCTCGCCCGAGGCGGAAGTGCAGGCCGACACGATGGCGCCGGATCGGCCCGTCCCGGTGGCGTTTGCCTTCCCCGACCTGATCGACGAGGCCGAGCTGGCCGATAATTACGCGGCCATGCGTTTCGTTGTGCTGGAGCAGAGCGCCATCGCCCTGCTCGTGGCGGTGCCCTTACTGCTGCCTGACCCCTCCGGCTGGATCGTGGCGGGCTTCCGGACCGATGACCGGCTGGCGGCGGACTTTCGGACGATGACGGGAGTCGAAGTGAGTTTCGTCGTCGATGCTCCCGGCGGCCGGGTCATGGCGGCCTCGAGCCTGGCCGATCCCATTCGTCCGGCCATGGCGGAGGCCCTGCGGGCGGACTCGGCCGATCGCGGTGTTTTTGACCTCTCGGCCGGAGGTGACACGTGGATCAGCACCTGGACTCCGCTGCTGCCCGGTGACGGGACCGCTCATGCCCTGCTCCAGCGTCCGCTTTCGCGCGAGCTGGCGCCCTTCCGCCGGCTCGAAACCACCTTGCAATGGCTGACCGCTCTGGCCCTCATTCTTTCCGCCCTGCTTGCCGTCTGGTTGGCCCGCGGCATCAGCCGACCCGTGCAGGACCTCACCCTGGGCGTGCAGCGCATCGGCGAGGGGCGGTATGACGAGCCCGTGGCCGTGCGGGCGCGTGACGAACTGGGCCAACTGGCCACGGCCTTCAACAGCATGGCGCGCGGGCTGGCCGAACGCGACCGGGTGCGGGACTTGCTGGGCAAGAATGTTTCGCCCGAGATTGCGGCCGAGTTGCTCCGCCGCCCGGCGGCGCTCGGGGGCGAGGAAAAAGAGGTGACCATTATGTTCACCGACGTGCGCGGCTTTACCAGCCTGAGCGAATCCGCCGCGCCGACCGATCTGCTCGCCACGCTCAACGAGTATTTCACCGAGCTGACCCGCGTGATCGAGGCCCACGGGGGCATTGTGGACAAATACATTGGCGACGCCGTCATGGCCGTCTTTGGCGTGCCGCTCGCGACCGATGATCACGCCAGCCGCGCGGTGGCCTGCGCCCGCGACGTGCGCCGCGTGCTCGGCACCTACAACGCCGCCCGCTCGGCCGCAGGTCTGCCGCGGCTCGACACGGGTATCGGCCTGGCCAGCGGCAAAGTCATCGCCGGCAACATGGGCTCGGCCGCGCGTCACAACTACACGGTCATCGGGGATACGGTGAATCTCGCCGCTCGCCTGCAGGACGAGACCAAGGCCTACAAGGTGGACAGCGTGATTGCCGGAAGCACCGCATCCGCCTGCGGCCACGCCGACTGGCTCCGCCCGCTCGGCTCGGTGACGGTGCGTGGCAAGACAGAGGCGGTCGAGGTTTTCACCCTGCTCGCTTGATGCCGGGCCGGGTCCGGCTAGTCGAGTGGGGCCCAGTTGGCCACGGGGGCTCCGCCGAACTCGCTGGCCAACCGGGCCACGGCGCCGGTGAAGCCTGCGTTGTAGTCGAGGGCGACCTCGTTGCTGACGTAATCCGTGCGGTCATCGCGGTAGGCGGTGTCGCTGGCCGCATTGGGTCCGCCGACCAGGGCGCCATAGAGGACAAAGCGGTTCTCGGCCGGGCTGTTGATGTTGTTGCTGGTCGAGCCGTGCGCCGCGCGGTGGTGCGGATTCTTCGGCGGGTTCTGGCCAAAGCCCACGACGTAGCTGCGGCTCTGCGGGTTGGCTCCGAGCATGTAGTTGATCTGCGCTTTCGAGAAATCCCGGTAGCGCGTGCCGACGTCGCCCACGCGATCGGCGTAGACGCCGGCGAGGAAAGCCGTGGTGGCGGCGTAGCGCAACGAACCCCATTGATCCAGCCAGGCCAGGCCGCCGGGGGTGTAGGCAATGCGCGCGCCATTCGTGCCGACCGTCCAGTAGTCGAGCCAGCGCTGGGCGAACGTCTGGTAAATGGTCTTGCCGGTGAGTTGCGCCAGGAGCACGGCGGCGCCGTAGGATTTGTCGTCCCACGAATGGGTCCACCGCGCGCCCGCATGAGCGAAGCGCTCGGCGAAGAGCGTTTCGGCCTTGGTCAGGTAGGCTGTCTCGCCCGTGGCGCGGTAGAGCCAGGCGGCGGACCAGATCAACTCGTCGAAGTAGCCGGAGTAAGAGTTGTAGTAGTTGCGCGCGTCAGGGATGGAATCCACATAGCTTCCGCGATAAGTGTCGGCAAAAGCGAAGAGGCTGCGGGCGCGTTCCAGCAGCCGCGCCGCGTAGGCCGGATCCTCGTTTTTGAAGAGGAGGTGCGCGGCGGCGAGCGCGGCGGCCGACTCCCCGGCGATCTCGGTGCCAGGCTTGCTCGGGTCGAGGCGGAACGACGGACGGGCCATGGTCATGCCCTCGGGTGGTCCCCAGAACGAGTGATCGGCCGAGCCCGTGCCGACTTGCCCGTAGAGGACGTTGGGCGCGGGGTTGGCCTTGAGGATCCAATCCGTGCCCCAACGCACGGCGTCGAGGAGGAAGGGCTTTTGCCCGGTGGCCGCGTAGCCCTGCGGGTATTCGATTCCGCCCCAGGCCAGGAGGGTGAGCGAAGAGGCCAGAGGCAGGCCGAATTTCACGTGGTCGCCGGCATCATAGTATCCGCCGGTGAGATCAACGCCATTGTCTGTGCCGTCCTGCAGGGCCGAATCCCCGCGCCATTTCACGCGGAAGTTGGCCGGCAAGCGACCCGAGCGTTGCGCGTCGTAGAAGTAGAGGGACTTTTGCAGGGCTTCGCCGTAATTGAACGCGGTGGCGGGGGCTTGTCGATCGCGGATGCTGACAATGCCGGCAGCCTTGAGAATCGTCGCCCCACTGGCCATCGAAAGATCCATGCCGAAGGTCTCGGTGCCCTCGGTCGCGGTGTCCGCCAGCACGGTGATCGGCACGGTCTTCTGCAGCGCGCCGGGCTCGAACGTCAGCGTGCCCGAGGTCGCCGTGTAGTCCGAACCCGCGCGCGCCGTGAGGTCTTTTGTCTGATACCGAACGCTCGTGGCGGTGGACGTCGCGGCGCTGAGCGTTACGGTCAGTTGCGCGGTGGCGTTGCCGCTGGCCGGTTCATCCACGGTCAGATCCGCGATGGAGAACTGCCGCACGCTTGGGGTCGGTGTGGGCTGCGGCGTGGGAACCGGGGTCGGGGTCGGGTTTGTCGTGCCTTGGGCGCGGAGTTGGAAACCGGTCGGAGGCTGACGCAGATTGCCGGGCTGGGCAATGAACCCGAAGGTGACGCGGCCGCGGGCTGGGATGTTGCGGTTCCACGTGGTGTTGCTGGCATCGAACACGATGGTCGAGCCGGTGCGGCTGGCCACGCGGGCGCTCCAGATGTTGGCGATCGTGCGGTCGAGGCCCGTGAGAGTAAGGCTCCAGTCGTTCAAGGGCGCGGCGGTGCGGTTCTCGATGTCGACCTGAGTCTCCAGCCCGGTGAGCCAATCCGAGGTGACCTTGAACGTCACAGTGACCTGCGCGTTGGTGAACACCGCGTTCGGTGAACCCGGCGTGGGCCCTGGGGTCGGCACGGGGGTGGGCGCCGGAGTTGGCACGGGCGTCGGGACGGGCGTGGGTGCCGGGGTTGGGACCGGGGTAGGATTGGATGTGGGGTTCGATGTCCCCGTGGCACCTTGGTGGGTGAGGACGGCTTTGGCGGGCTGGAGCTTGAGGGCTCCGGGTGATCCGAGGAACCCGAACTTCACGGTGCCGCGGGGCGGAATCGCGCTGTTCCAGCTGAAGGGCGCGCCGTCGAGGGTGTAGCGTCTGCCGGCACGTGAGGCCACGCGGGCGCTGTAAACCGAGGTGATTTCCTGGTCGAGATCGAAGGCCAGCGTCCAGCCGGGCAGCGTGCGATCGGTCTTGTTCACCATAGTCACATCGCCTTGGAAGCCGGAGCCCCAGTCGTTGGTCAGGCAGAAGCGCACGACGATTTCATCGGTTTCGAGGATGGTGTTCTGCGCGCCGGGGACGGGTGCGCCGTTGGTTGTGCCGCAATGGCAGGTGTCACCGGTCCTCGGGCAATCCGGGAACGGATTTGGCGTGGGCGTCGGGCTCGGTCTCGGCGTGGGATTTGGTGTCGGGGTGGGCGTCGGCGTTGGATTGGGGGTGGGTGTCGGAGTGGGCGTTGGATTGGGCGTGGCGGTGGGGGGGAGATTCGAGCCGCCGAAGTCCAAATCGCTGGTGGAGAAGAAGACCTCGCCGACGGGATCGATCCTTTGCCAGGCCACGTAGAGGATGTGGCGTCCGGTGCGCGGTGGAAAATTGACCGTGAAGAGAAAGTTCGAGCCCACGAGGCGGGCGCTCTCCGCCCCGGCCAGAGGTTCGAGATCACCCCATTTGAGCGGCTGCGTCGGGTCGTAGTTGGCGCGGGTGATGTAGGCGCGGAAGAAACTCGGTTCGTGCGGGGTGGCCCCGTAGAAGGTGCAGTTGAAGGGCCCCGCATTGACCCGCGTCGCCGGCCAATCGGTCCGCGCGAGGTTGAGCCCGCGGTATTTGTCGCGGCCGGCCCCGGGGAGCTGGCCATCAGGAATGGCGCTGACCCAGTCATAGTTGGGGATGTTGCGGCTGACCTCATGCCAATCGTAAAACGGCTGGGTGCCGCCGAGCGCGATGGCCGCGCGCACGCCACCCGACTGCGGGGTCTGCGGATTTTCGAGGAATCCGGCATACGATCGGCTGATCGGGTTGGCCATGGAGCCGTGGCCGAAAGCGTCGGGCTGCCCCAGAGGCACAAGACCGAGGGTGAGGGTGAGGACGATGATGCGGGGAATGGAGGATGTTTTCATCATGCGCCGAATTTCCGCCCGCCCGGGCGGTTTTCCTCCTCCGGTCGGTGGAGCGGTCCAAAAACTCGCCGAGTCGACCTTTGGGCCGGGGGAGGCGTGCATTGACCGCGCTTTTTTCCGGCGGCATGGTGAGGCGCGATGGAGCAGCGCAGCCAACATTCGAGCCGGCAATTTTGGATTTGGAGCGGGGCCTTGTGGGTGGGCATGAGCTCAATGTTCTTTCTCACCCGCGCGATCCTGCATGATGACTGGCTGCGCGCCCTCGGTTTCACCTTCCTGGTCGATAGCCTGGCCTTTGTCGTCATCTGCGGACTCAAGCTGGCCTACGAGCGCATCGAGACCCGCGATCAATTCAGCCTGCGCACCGCGGGGTGGTTGGTTGGGCTGAGCTTTCTCGGGTCGGCCTTTCTGTCCTGTTTCGCCCTCGGGTTCGTGCGCTGGACCGGCTGGTGGATTCCCGGATGGACTCCGCTGGAGGAAATGCTGCTGCGTTTTCTGCTCTACTGGCTGACGTTTCTGGCCGCGAGTTTCCTCTATTTCTGGTTCATGGCCGACACCACGGCGCGGCGCCGTCAGCAAGAAACCGACGAGGCGCGGAGCGAGGCCACGCGGACCGAGTTGCTGCTGCTGCGGGCGCAGCTTGATCCACATTTTCTTTTCAACTCCCTCAACGGCATCGCCACCCTCGTCCCGACCGATCCAGCCACCGCCTCGGCCCTAGTCCACCAACTCTCCCGCTACCTTCGGTATTCCCTCGACCGTCGCCATCAGGACAGCCTGCCCGTCTCCGAGGAAGTCGGCGCGATGGAAACTTACCTGGGGATTGAGAAAATCCGTTTCGGGGAAAACCTCGTCTTTGGCGTGACCTGTGATCCACCCACGCTCTCGCGCCGGGTTCCCTGTTTTTTGCTCCAGCCGTTGGTCGAGAACGCGGTCAAACACGGGTTGGCCACGGCCCCGCCGCCGCTGCACGTTTCGCTGCGCCTGCGGCAGACCCCGCGCGACTTGCGCATCATCGTGACCAACACCGGACACCTGAAAGGCCGCGCCCGAGGCCTCGGCCTCGATGTGCTGCGCCGTCGCTTGCAACTCCACTATCCCGGCCGCCACCGCTTCCGCATCCGCGAGGAGGATGGTTCGGTCGTCTGCTCGCTCGTCGTGCGGGGGGAGCCATGATCCGCGTCGCGATCATCGACGACGAACCCCTGGCCCGGGCTGGCCTGCGGCGAGCCCTCAGCCGGTTACCCGACCTTGAGATTGTTTGCGAAGCCGGGAATGTGCGCCAGGCAGTGGATGTTCTCGCGGAGGCGAAACCCGACGGCCTTTTTCTCGACATTCACATGCCCGGGGCGACAGGGTTCGACCTCTTCGGGCGGCTGCATCGCACGCCCCCCGTGGTTTTCGTCACAGCCCACTCCGAACACGCCGTGCGCGCCTTCGAGGTCAATGCGGTGGACTACCTGCTCAAACCCGTGGAAGCGGCGCGGCTGGCCCAGGCGGTGGCCCGGTTGCGCGCCTGCATCCACGAGCGCGAGGATGGCGAGATGTTCGCGGCGGATGACCGCATCTGCCTGCGCGCCCCCGAACGCACCATCATGACGACCATTGCCGGGATCGTGTGCATCCGGGCGGATGGCGACTTTTGCCGCTTCTTTCTGGCTGACGGGCAAAACCATTTCATCTGCCGGCCCCTCGGGAGTTTTCTAACCAACCTCCCCAATCCGCCCATCCTGCGCCTGGACCGCTCTCTGGCTATCAATGCTCAGCGGGTGCAACGCATCGAGCGCTCCGGCGCGCACGGTTCGAAGCTCTGGCTCGAAGGTCTGCCCGAGCCCGTCGCCCTCGGCCGCGCGGCGACGGCCCGACTGCGTGGCGCCGTGGCTTGAGCCGGAGCGCTGGCGTTTCCGCGGCT
>JBMOJP010000183.1:0-2110 GCA_049315725.1 Chthoniobacterales bacterium
AATGCGTTGTCACTGATGCGGTCCATGCGCAGCGCCAAAGTTTCGATGCCTTGCAAGATGAGGAAAGCATTGAACGGCGAAATCGCAGCACCTGTGTTACGCAAAGGCACGACACGTGCGCGGCCAATGAATGCGGCGGGCCCCAAGGCTTCGGTGTAAACCACACCGTGGTAGCTCACATCGGGTTCGTTCAAGCGCTTGAAGCGTGCTTTGTGCTCGGCCCAGGGGAACTTGCCAGAATCGATGATGGCGCCGCCGATGCTGTTGCCGTGTCCACCCAGATACTTGGTGAGTGACTGCACCACGATGTCCGCACCGTGCTCGATGGGACGCCACAAATAAGGGCTGGGCACGGTGTTGTCCACAATGAGGGGCACGCCGTGTTTATGTGCGATGGCCGCAATGGCCGCAATGTCGGTGATATTGCCCTGCGGGTTACCCAAAGACTCCACGTACACCGCTTTGGTTTTGGCATCAATCAGCGGCTCGAAGCTGGCGGGGTTTTTGTAATCGGCAAAGCGGGTTTCAATGCCGAACTGCGGGAAGGTGTGGGCAAACAGGTTGTAGGTGCCGCCATACAAAGCACTGGAGGACACGATGTTGTCCCCTGCTTCGGCAATGGTTTGAATGGCATAGGTGATGGCTGCTTGACCCGAGGCCAGAGCCAGCGCAGCGATGCCGCCTTCCAAGGCCGCCACCCGCTCTTCCAACACAGACTGCGTGGGGTTCATGATGCGGGTGTAAATATTGCCGGCAACTTTCAGGTCGAACAAATCAGCACCGTGCTGAGCGCTGTCAAAGGCATAAGCCACGGTTTGGTAGATCGGTGGCACCACCGCCTTGGTGACTGGGTCGGGCTTGTAGCCTGCGTGAACTGCAATGGTTTCGATCTTCATAAAGTCTCCTTGGTTGATTTGTCAGGGGTTAGCAGACTCTGCCACAAACACCTGCGCTTGACGAGGCGTTAAAACCAGTAGCTCGCCCTCTCGGTAGTTTTTTTCTCTGAATTCTGCTGCCGAAATTTCCGCTTCAATGATGTTTTCTTGGTTGATGTTGTCTTGAGAAATCAACTCCAAACGGGCGACAGAACCCAAGACCAAAGCACGCTCTAATCGCGCCACGATGCCAGTGTCGCCTGTGGCATAACGACGCACGTCCAAATCGTGAGGACGAATGTAGGTGTGTGTTTCGCCCTCGGGCGTGCGGCCTTTGAACAAATTCACATCACCCAAGAACCCATAGACAAAAGGGTTCGCCGGGTTGTCCCACACTTGCTGTGGCGAGCCCACTTGCTCCACTCGCCTTGCAAGTCGCGCGATCGCGGGCCGCCGATTCTGGTGTCGTTCAGCCAGCGGGGAGAGGTCGGTCAGGACAAGGGCTTCAAATTCATGGAACTGAAGGTACGGGAAGAACCTCCGGTCGCCGATGTCGTCCGCCATGCCCTCTAAAATCCGCGCCATGTGCTTTACGGCGTCAGGAATCGGCTCATTCGCACCCGGGAAGCTCTTCGGCAGCCCATGCAGATCAAGCATCGTCGTCACCATGGCATCGCTACTCTTGAGTAGGTTCTTGATAAACTGTCGCGTCCGGGAGTAAGGCTGATACCCCCCAAGCTTTGGCGCCGCAACCTCCAGCCGAAATCCGGAAAGTTCTTTCAAATGCGGCCGCAGCACCTGCTCGGAGAACGCCACCTCTGTCGTCCCCTCTCCCACGATGTACAACCGCTTCATCGGGACGGATTGCCGCCAATCAAATTACGTTCCCAAATCTCTCCCATCGAATACTCTTCCAGCCACACCGCCAGGGACTCCGCGTTCTGTCTCCGAAATCTGCTCTCGCTCCGCTCGCGAGTTACGGTAATCACATCCTCCGCGCGAAAATGATTTACAAGCAACGGCGACTGCGTCGCGACAATGACCGGTCGGAAAACGGACGCGCTTTGAATCAGCCCCGCCAGAATCTCCACCGCATACGGGTGCAGTCCGATCTCTGGCTCATCCAGCACGATCAACCCCGGCAAATCCTCCGGAGGCTGTAACAGCAGCGCGATAATCGCCATAGCGCGCAACGTGCCATCGGAAAGCTGATGCGGTCCAAACAAATGACCGGA
>JBMOJP010000184.1:0-2110 GCA_049315725.1 Chthoniobacterales bacterium
TGGACCGCAGCATTGGAAAAAGCTCAGCGTTTGATGGCGTCGGAGAAAATCCGCAAGGAACATGCCACCGGAGAGCACGGAAAACAGGTGATAGAGCAGTTGGACCGTTTGGATCCCGACCTTAGGAAGCAGTTCTTCCTCCACAGCTTCCGTGCATTCGACCAAGTTGTGCTTTCGGGTCGTCCTCCGTTCCACCTCGAGGAGCAATACATGGTGCCCGAGGCTCAAGTTCTCCAGCGCCCGAACGGCCAGTCTCTCCTGAGAAAGTTTCTCCACGACAAGAGCCTGCTTTTCGAGTCAACCGACGGCATCGATCCCGACTTGTTCGCGGAGAAGGTGCTGCCCGGTGCCACGCCGCTCCCGGGAGAACCCGAGGTCTTCACCGCCAAGGCAATCCACGAACGCATTCTCTCTGCTGCAGGATTGCGCCTCATTCCCGACCCGGATGTTATCCGCTCGACAATTCGTAAAGCCGTCGATGCCGCCAAAATTTCTGTCCAGTTCGGTGATGGCGTCTGCCATGACAGCAGAGGGTCTGTGACCGGAATTAAAGGTCATCGACGCAGGAACACGGCAAAGCTGCCGACAGCGATTCCGCTCGATGAGACGGTGCGTGTTGCCCTGCTCGGCACCGCTACGGCCACGGCTTGGCTTGCCGAGGACGGTGAGGGAGGCGGTGGTCCAGCGCCTGGTGGCGGTGGTGGCGGTGGTGGCGGAGGAGGTCCAATTCCACCCCCGCCTCCTCCCGGCCAAGTCACCGCGACAACTTGGACAGCAATCCTCGACTACGCGCTAAAGCGCCCTCTGCTCAAGCTTGAGCTGCGAGCACCAGCTCCTGCCATTGCGGCCACCCTCGCCACTTTGGCGCAGCCTCTAGGAGCAGACCTGCTCTCCGTGAGCGTCACGGTGACTGGCGAAGCCAAGGACGGAGGATCCGTGAACTTTGCCGCGAACGACCTCAAGCTCAATCATCCGGCTAAGCCCCTGCAGATGGCCCAAACACTCTTTAATTCACTTGCTGATGGCTGCACTTACGAGGCCACCGTCGTGCTCACCTTCAAGGGTAGTCGGCCCGGTCTCCATCCAGCCCTCGAGAATCTCCAGCAAAGCGCATCGGTCGACGTCAAGCCCATCGCACTCTTTGACAGACCCGCATGAACATCCGCAAAGCCGCTTTTGCCTTGCGTGTTGTGCGTCGGCGCTCCGGGGACGCCGCCATCCTCTATCGCCGTTCACTCGACGAGAAAATGAGCGAACGCCTCACCCGCGTTGCGGCGATTTCTCCGTTGGCACTGGCTTCGGCCTCCTCCCTGATTCGGCAAGCTGCCAAAGCTGGCCTACCGGAAGGCCAACGCCTCAAGCTTGAGTCGGGGCCGTTCTTCGCGCTCGACGATGACTGGGGTGCTCGCGTCGCGTGTTATGCTCTTGTGGCGTCCGGCCTCCGCAATGCCGACCGTCTCCATAAAGCTGCCTCCCACCTCCAGTCGTCCGACCCTGGTGAAGCCGCATGGTGGTTCGGTCTCATGCGCAACGGCCGCCTTCGCCGCACTCGCCGGGCGCTGCGCATCCTGCTGGAGGCGGTTAATTGACATCGCTCGTCACATGCTCACCAAGAGCCGCCTTGACGCGAAAACTGGCTGCGTCCGATTCGATGAAGCGATCAGCAGGAAGCCCGGCTTGCGCCGGGCTTCCAGAAAGGGCGGGAGTGTTTGGCACGGGGGCATTGCTGCCACAATTCCTCGCGGAATTAACCGATACCCTTAACTCCCAAATATGCCGTAATTTTAGTCCGTTGCGCGGATCATCGCAAGTTGCTTTTTCATGAATCTTCTGACCCGCGACCCCACTGCCGGACTGTTGGCTGAGAACGAGAAGTTCTTCCTCGAGTTGTGGCACGGAATGACCCACGAGGCCTCCCTCGATTCTCACCGCGTCCGGTGTATGAACGCACGCACGATCATTCGGGAGCTGAACCAGGATCTCCACATTGGACGTGCTCGCGGCGATGACCTTCTAGGTCTCTGCAGTGAGGCTGACGAAATCCTCACCTGCGATCCGGTTGTCGGGGAATCATTCCGCCGACATGTCGGCATTCTAAAACCGCTTCTGC
>JBMOJP010000185.1:0-2101 GCA_049315725.1 Chthoniobacterales bacterium
CCGGCCACATCTTTCACAGACTTGTTCCCAGTCGACATCACCTCTCCGTCAGGCAACACAACCTCGAGCCCCATCACGTAGTCCCTGGTGACGCCGTATTTGAGCCCCCGCAAGCCGCCGGAGTTCTCCGCGACATTGCCACCGATGGTGGAGATCTTCATCGATCCGGGGTCGGGCGGGTAGAACAACCCGGCAGCTGAGGCGGCGTCGGCAATCTCACCCGTGAGAGCCCCGGCCTCTGCAAGGAGCGTCAGATTCTCGGAATCGACCTCGATGATGCGGTTCATCTTCGTGAGGCACAGCACGATGGCCCCATCCAGTGGGACACTGCCACCGCTCAGACCCGTGCCTGATCCGCGAGTGACAACTGGAACATTGTGGGCGGCGGCAAACCGCAGCAACGCCGAGATCTGCAGAGTTTCAGTGGGGAAGACCACTGCTGCGGGCATCGCGCTCAGAGCCGCCGTTCCGTCGTAGGCATACGTGGCGAGATCCTCCCTGCTACCAAGCACTTCGAGGCCAGGCAGGTCCGCGCGGATCGAAGACACCAGGCTCGTCATTTCCTCCTCCCCCCACTCCAGCATTCAGCAGGATGGCGATGGTGCCACTCGGAGCCCCCTCCGCCGCAACACCTGCCTCCAACATCATGCCGCATGAACGATTTCCTCGCTCATCGCGACATGATCAGCCGCAGAAAACGGGATGGCTGCGTCTCCGCCTGGACCTCTTCCGTATGGGTCACCACAGACCCGACCGAACCGGGATTGACCGAGACGGTGGACCATGGCGATCCGGGGACGATGTGGTCCAAACGGACATTGTCGAAAGAGACGTTCTGCGCCGCTGACGGAGTCGTCGTCTTCGCCTGAAGAAACACGATTATGTCCTGGCCCACGAAGCTCTCCTCGCCGGTCAAGCTGAGTGTGAATGTGTAGGTGGCGAAGGAGCCATTGTGAAAGGCCAGCGTGGGCGCACTCACCTGCGTGGGCTCCACTCCCAGCGCGGTGGTCCAAACGGACGCCCTGTCGATCGCCACAAGTTGTATGCTCGCCGTTGCGTCGCCACCGCCAGTAAACACACCCGCAGCATACCCAACGTCGACGGAAAGCACGTAAGTGCCCGCGGCAAACTTCTGACCCGTGTTCTGCCAGACGTAGGAATTGGGGCCATCAGCGAACGGCTCAAGGAAAAGGAACTGGTTGGCGGTAGTCCCTGCTGCCGTGATAGCCGACGTGCCCCCATTCCTGACAGTGTAGCTGTTCCCATCCGCCGGCGCATTCCAACCCGGCAATCCTGCATTCAAGCTCACGAAGTCCTCGGTCGCGGGGCTTTCGAAGCTGGAGTTGCTCACGGCGATGCTGTTAGTCGAGGGTGGAGGAGGGCCGATGCGGGTCAGCCGGACGTTGTCGAATGAGACGTTTTGAGCTTGGGAAGGTGTTGTCGTCGCCGACTGAAGGAGAACGGCGATCTCCTCGCCCACAAAGCTCTCGTCGCCGGTCACCACCAAGGTGAAGGTGTAGGTCCTCAGCGAACCATTGTGCCCTGCCAAGGTGGCCGCGCTAACCGTCGAGGCCGGCACGCCGACGTTGTAGTCGTAGGTGCTCCCGTCATAGGCCAGGAGTTGAAAGTTGGCCGTGGCGTCGCCACCGTCAGTAAACACGCCCGCGGCATACCCGATGTCGACGGAGAGCACGTAAGTGCCGGCGGCAAACCTCTGCCCGGTGTTCTGCCATACGTAGGAATTCGGGCCATCCGCGAAGGGCTCGAGGAAGAGGAACTGATTTGCGGTCGTCCCCGCTGCTGTGATGGCCGATGTTCCACCGTTCCTGACAACGTAGCTGTTGACATCGACCGGCGTATTCCAGCCCGGCAAGCCTGCATTCACGCTCACGAAGTCCTCCGTCGCGGGGCTCTCGAAGCTGGCGTTGCTGATCGTGATGCTGGTGGCCGACCGGCCGCCTGCAGCAGGCGTATCGGAGGCTTGAATTGCGTAGAGCACGTCTGGCCGCTCCCTGCGAAAACTCAGAGACACAAGAGCCCCCCCGGAGGTGTTGGTGAAGCCAACCGTCGGCGAAGGGCGCGAGCTGGCATCCAGCGGATT
>JBMOJP010000089.1:0-9325 GCA_049315725.1 Chthoniobacterales bacterium
CACTCGCACGGAACCTCGGACAAATCGGGGGCGGGCACGCCGAAGACCTCCGCGCATGTCGGGCACACCACTTCGAGGAACTCAGTCATCCTTGGGGCCCGGCGGCGCGCCGAAAAGTGTCTGGTAGAAGAGCGGATAGAGCGCGGTGTTATCGAAGGCACCCCGAACCTTGTCGGCGTTGAGCCCCGCCGCCCGCACGAGGATGGCCCCACTCGTGTCGAGCAATGAACCCCAGGTGATGACAAAGGGATGCGTGCGGCCGGCGGCGTCGGGCTTGCTGACAAAAGGCTCGGCCACCCGGCCGCGCCTGCCCCGCACTGCGCCCTGCACCGGCGCGCCGTTGCTGTCGCGTCCCGTGGCCAGCATTTTCGGCTCCTCCTTGCCCCCGCGCAGTCCGATGACGTCAGGATTGCCCGCCTCGCTGTCGCCAAAGGTCACGAGCAGGGTATCCGGGTGTTGGCCGACGTAATCGAGAGCCACGCCCAGGCCCTCGTCTCCGCGGCGCAAGGCCTCAAACAGTCCCGGCGCGTTGTTGCAGTTGCCAAAGTTGTCAGCCCCCTCCTCCTCGACGACGAGAAAGAATTGCCGTCCGCCGAGGAGGCGCAGCGCGGTCGCAGTCATCTCGGCGATCGTCGGCGCCGCCGGGTCGTAGGGCTTGAGCCCCCGGGCCACGAGTTTGCTCTCCGGTTCATCGTTGAATGTGTCCTGCGCGGCAAAAATCCCCAGCACCTTGCCGGCATCATCGGGCAGGGTGGCAAGTTCCTCACGGGTGAAGACAACCTGGTAGCCCGCCTTCTTCGCCTCTTCGACCAGATTCCGTCCATCCGTGCGCTTGCCCTTGCCATGCCGACCCTTCACGCCCTTCGGCAGATACCATTCCTCCCCGCCGGCCAAAATCACATCCGCCCCAGAGGCCAGTTGCTGCGCCACGATTTCTGCCTCGTCCTCGCGCGACTTGACGCTGGTGAGAAAACACGCCGTGCCGGGCTCGACCGCGCTGCCGCTGTTAATCACACCGACCGCCAGTCCGCGCGCCTGCGCCTCTTGCATGATGCTTCGCCTCTGGCCCGACGGCGCCAGGGGCGGCTGGCCCGATTCATCCGTGCCGAAAGCGGCATGGGGCACCTTGACCCCGTAGGCGTGGGTGGTCGCCGCCGCATTCGACGAAGTGGTCAGGACGTCCGCGACGTGGCCGCGGTAAACCGCCACCTGCGGGATCCGGTCCCAGTTGATTTCGCCGTCGGGTCCCGCCAACAGCATGCGAGCCGCCTGCCAATGGGCCAGGCCCGCCCCATCAATGTGAAAAAAAATGACATTACCGCTCTTTTGCGCGGACTCGGCCGCGAACGATGGGCCGACCAACAAAAAGCCGCAAGCCGCCGACAAGGCAGCGACTCGCCACCCGTCACAAGTCACTTGTCACTTCCTCGTCTCACTCCCCGATGTCCTCGTTCCAAAGGGTCGGCTCGGCCGCAATGAAGTCCTGCATGAGCTGGATGCACTCCTTGTCTTGACGAATTTCGACGTGGACACCCTGCGACCGCACATGCTCCTCGGGGCCTTGGAACGTCCTATTCTCCCCCACCACAACCTTCGGAATGCCGTAGAGAAGGATGGCCCCGCTGCACATCGGACAGGGCGAGAGGGTGGAATAGATAACGCAACGGCGGTAAACCGACGCAGGCAGCCGCCCGGCGTTTTCGAGGCAGTTCATCTCGGCATGATGGATCACACTGCCTTCCTGGACCCTGCGGTTATGGCCGCGACCGATGATCTTGCCATCCAGCACCAGCACCGAGCCAATGGGAATCCCGCCCTCGGCGCGCCCTTGCCGCGCTTCCTCGATGGCGGCCTGCATGAAGGGATCATTCTGAGCCATAAGAAAATCAAAGTAGAGGCGCAGCCACCCGGACCGCAATGTCGAAATCGTCACAGGCTCGACACCCGTGCCGCGGCAGGTTGTCATCTCGGCTGGTGAAAAGCATGACCGGTTTTGGACGAGGCGAGTGCGTGTGCCGCGGCATCCGCTACTCGGTCGAGATTTCCACGGTCAATCGCCGCAACGCCGAACTGGTCTTCAATCTGCCGCGTGAACTGGCTTCCTTCGAAAACGCCTTGCGCGAGCAGATCGCACCCCAACTCGCCCGCGGCCGTGCCACCGTCACGGCGGCGCTATCGGCCGGCCGTGCCACCCGCCCCCTTCTCGACCATGGCCTTTTCCGGCGACTCCATGACGAACTCGCCGGACTGCAGCGTTCGCTGAAAATCCCCGGGGCTCCGACGTTGGGCGACGTCGTCCGAATCTACGCCGCCACGGCGCGCGAAGCGACAGGCGGAGAGACTCCCGACGCAGGATCGCTGACCAAAGCCTCCAGCCAGGCCTTGCGCAACCTCGACACCATGCGGACCCGTGAAGGAGCGCATCTGGCCCGGGAGCTCCGCCGGTTGCTGACCTGCTTCGCCCGGCATGTCACCGCCATCCGCAAGCTGGCCCCCGAGGTGGCACGAAAACACCGCGAAGCCATGAAGGTGCGTCTGGCCGGGGTGGATCCGGCGTTTGCCGCGGACGACGAGCGCCTGGCCCGCGAGTTGGCTCTCTTTGCCGACCGGTCGGACATTACAGAGGAGTTGAGCCGACTGGAGAGCCATCTCGAGCAATTCCGCGTCGGTCTCGGCCCCGGCGAGGCCGCCGGGCGAGCCCTCGATTTCCTCGCCCAGGAGATGTTCCGCGAATGCAACACCATCGGGGCCAAGGCCAACTCTGCCGCGGTCGCCCAAAACGTCATTGCGGCCAAAACGGAACTGGAGCGACTCCGCGAGCAGGTGCAAAATGTCGAATAGCCCATGAAGCGCCTCGGAATCCTCTTCGTCATCTCCGCGCCCTCGGGCGCCGGAAAATCCACCATCTGCAGCTCACTCCGCCAGACGCCGGACACCCTCTATGCCGTGTCCTGCACGACCCGCCAGCCGCGGGCTGGCGAAATCGACGGCGAGGATTATCACTTCATGGAGCCTGCGGACTTCGAACGCCGCATCGCGGCCGGGGACTTCCTCGAACACGCCCGCGTCCATGACCATTATTATGGCACGCTCCGCCAGACCATCGTCGATCACCTGCGCGACGGCATCGACGTGCTGGTCGACATTGACGTGCAGGGCGCGACCACCATCCGGCAAAGCACCGACCCCTTCATCCGCGATTCCCTCGTCGACATCTTCATCATGCCCCCCAGCCTGGACGAATTGCGCCACCGACTGCGCAAACGGGGCACCGAGACCGAGGAGCAGATCGAATACCGCCTGACCGCCGCCGCCTCGGAGATGAAATCCTGGCGCGAATACAGATACACCATCATCAGCGGCTCGATGGAAGAGGACTTGACGAAATTTCGCGCCATCACCCGGGCCGAACGTTACCTGAGCCGCCGGATCATCTCGCTGGAGTCCTGAGATGTCCGCACGCAAGAACATCGTCCTCGGCGTGACCGGGTCGATCGCCGCTTACAAGGCGGCCGACTTGGCCAGCCTCCTGGTCAAACGCGGTCACGACGTTTTCGTCATCATGACCGAGTCCGCCCAGCGCTTCATCACGCCGCTGACCCTGCAAACCTTGAGCAAGAATCCGGTCACGACGCACGTCTTCGCCGAGCAGGCCGGATGGGTTCCCGGTCACATCGAGCTGGCGGATCGCGCCGACCTGCTGCTCATCGCCCCGGCCTCCGCGGCGAGCCTCGCACGACTCGCGCACGGACTGGCTGACGACGCGCTCACGTGCGTCGCTTTGGCCACGCGCGCACCGCTCGTGATCGCGCCGGCGATGAACGGAAAGATGTGGTCACATCCCGCGACAGCACGCAATGCGGAGATCCTGCGTGAGCGAGGGGCAATTTTTTTTGGACCCGACGAAGGCCTGCTGGCCTGCGGTTACGAAGGCGCCGGACGTTTGTGGCCGGTGGAGGACATCGCCGCGAAGGCTGATGAACTCTTGCTTCGCGCCTGAGCAACAACCGCGCGTCATCGCGTCGCATTGAACCAGTGTCCATTTTCCCGCGCCGCGGAGCGCGCTTTTGTTTTTTCTTCCTGCAAAAAAACCGTTGACGGTTTTGCGCATGAGTCCTACGAACACATTTGTGAGTTGCAACAAACGCAATCTCCAAAACCGCCACTGCGGATTGAAAGGGGGGATTTTGGATGCCAGTTAAAAAGAAAGCCGCCAAGAAAGCTGCGAAGAAACCAGCCAAGAAAGCTGCGAAGAAACCAGCCAAGAAAGCTGCGAAGAAAAAAGCCCGCAAGTAAATCCTTGCGAGATCCAAGCAGTTGCATGGGAGGGGACTTGATCCCCTCCCAATTTTTTTGCCCCCGCGAGCAAAACTTCGCGATTCGTCCCGCCCGCTTCATCTGCTTAACTTTCCATCCATGTCCGAACTCCTCACCACCGCCGTCGATGCCGCGCTCCTCGCCGGCCGACTCCTCCGGGACAATTTCGCCCAACCGCTCGAGGTCGATGCCATCCACGACCACGACATCAAGCTCGAACTTGACCGCCGGACGCAAAAACTCATCGAGGACCACATCCTCGCCCGCTATCCCGAGCATGCCATCCTCGGTGAAGAGGGCATGCGGGGTGGCACTTCCGACTGCGAGTGGATTATCGACCCGCTTGATGGCACCGTGAACTACTTCTACGGCATCCCGCATTTCGCCACGACCATCGCAGTCCGCCGCAACAACGACCTGCTCGCCGGGGTCATCCACGATCCGCTGCGTAACGAGACATGGACGGTCGAAGCCGGCGGCTCTGCCCTCCTCAATGGCCAACCAATCCGCGTGAGCACGCGCACCAATCTGCAGGACTGCATGGTCTCGATGGGCGTGTCCAAAACGATCGACACGATTGACAACACTTTGCCGCTCTTCAGCAATGCGATCCGGCGGGTGAAAAAAATGCGCATGTTGGGCAGCGCAGCCCTCGACATTGCCTACGTCGCCACCGGGCGACTCGATGCCTACATCGAGAGCACCATCGGCCTCTGGGACATTGCCGCCGGGGTGCTGCTCGTGCGCGCCGCCGGCGGCGTGGTTGATCTTCAGCCCCATCCGAACGATCCCGGTAAATTCAGCATCACGGCCACGAGTGGCCGGGCGGATTTCGCGTCGCTGCTGACCTCACCATGACCGTCACCGGATTCGGCTACGACATCCACCGCTTCGCCGCGGGGAGACCGCTCGTGCTTGGTGGCGTGACCATCCCGCACGATTCCGGCTTGGACGGCCACTCCGATGCCGATGTGCTCGTGCACGCGCTGGCGGATGCCATTCTCGGCAGCATCGGCGAGCGTGACATCGGCCACCATTTCCCCAACACCGACGAGTCCATCCGCGGCCTGTGCAGTCTGGAAATTCTCCGTCGCGCGCGCGAACTGGTCGAGGCGGCCGGCGGCCGGATCAACAATGTCGATGTCACGCTGGTCGCGGAGGCGCCGAAAATCGGACCGCACCTTGCCGCCATGAAGGAGAAACTGGCCTCGGTGCTCGGCCTGCCCGGGCCGCGCATCGGCTTGAAGGCCACGACCAACGAGGGCCTCGGCGCCATCGGCCGCGGCGAAGGCATGGCCGCGATGGCCGTGGCCACGGTCGAACTTCCCTGACCCATGGGCCTCCAGTTTCACAACACCCTGACCCGCAGGGTCGAGCCGTTTGTTCCGCTCGACCCCGAGCGGCGGACCGTCAAGGTCTACACTTGCGGCCCGACCGTCTACAACCACGCCCACATCGGCAATTTCCGCGCCTACGTTTTCGAGGATTTGCTGCAACGCCACCTCGAAGACCGGGGCTTCGCCGTCGATCGGGTCATGAACCTGACGGACGTTGACGACAAGACGATCCGTGGCGCCCGCGAAAAGGGCATTCCCCTGGCCGAGTTCACGGCCCCATTCAAAGCCGCCTTTTTCGAGGATCTTGCCGCGCTGCGGATCAAGCCGCCCCGGGCTTTTCCCTCGGCCACCGACCCGGAGCACATCGCCCGGATGATCGCCATGATCGGAACCCTTATTGCGACCGGCCACGCCTACCAGGCAGACGACCGTTCGGTTTACTTCCGCATCGCCAGTTTCCCGCGCTACGGCCACCTGGCCCACCTCAACCTCGAGGAACTCCGGCCTTCCGGTCGCGTCAGTTCGGACGAATACGAGAAGGAAAACATCGGCGACTTCGCGCTGTGGAAAGCGCACGACGAGCAGGATGGCGATGTCGGTTGGGAGAGCCCGTGGGGCCGCGGTCGGCCCGGTTGGCACATTGAGTGCAGCGCCATGGCCACCGGACTGCTCGGCGACCAACTCGACATCCATTGTGGCGGGGTGGACAACATTTTCCCGCACCATGAGGCGGAAATCGCCCAGACCGAGTGCTGCACGGGGCAAACCTTCGTCCGACTCTGGATGCACTGCGCGCACCTGATGGTCGACGGACGGAAAATGGCCAAGTCCTTCGGCAACTTTCACACCCTGCGCGACCTTCTCGACCGCGGGTGGACCGGGCGTGAGGTGCGCTATGTGTTGCTTTCCGCCCACTACCGTCTGCCCCTCAACTTCACCTTCGACGGCCTGGCAGGAGCGCGCAGCGCCTTGCAGCGGCTGGACGAGTGGCAGGAACGCCTGACGGCGCGGGCGGCGGGTTCGACGGCGACCATCCCCCACCCTGCGGCCGACGGCGATGCCTTCGGGGCCGCCCTCGACGATGACTTGAACATCTCGGCCGCTCTCGGCGCGTTGTTCGACCTGGTGCGCGAGACCAACCGGGCCATGGACGCCAACGGACTTTCGCCCGAGCAAGCTCAAGGCCTGCTTGATTATTGGCGACGCCTTGATTGTATCCTCGCACTTGCCCCCATGGGAGCGGCCGTCCCGGCGGAGATCACGGCGCTGGTGGACGAGCGACAGTCAGCCCGCGCCGGCAAGGACTGGGCCCGCAGCGACCAGCTCAGGGACGAGTTGCTCTCGCGCGGCTGGGTGGTCAAGGACACCAAGGACGGCCCCAAGCTCACAGCCAAGGTGCCATGAGGGCGGAAAGTTGAGGGTTTAGAGTTGAGAGTTGAGAGAATGACAGGAGACACTTGCTGCACGATTCCCTTGCCACCTCCCACTCCCATGAACTTCCCCCCCTCCGAGTTTCTCGACCTCGATCACACCGACCACCGCTCGCTTTTTGAAAAGGTGACCAACGTTTGGGAAGCTCTGCCTCTCATCGCCACCTACCTGCAATTCCGCCTCAAGCCGGCCATTCATGGGCGACAGATCGGAAAACCCTTCATCAGCAACGCCGTTTACATCGGCCAGGGCACGGTCATCGAGCAGGGTGCCATGATCAAGGGACCCGCCTGGATCGGCGACCGCTGTGAAATCCGCGCCGGTTGCTACATTCGCGAGAACGTGATTGTGGGGAACGACGCCGTGCTCGGCAACTCATGCGAATTCAAAAACTGCATCGTCTTCGATGAAGCCCAGATTCCGCATTTCAACTACGTCGGGGACTCAATCCTTGGTCACCGCGCCCACCTCGGCGCCGGGGTCATTCTTTCCAATGTCCGCCTGGACCGCGGGGAGGTCATCGTGCGTGGACCGGATACCTCCAACCCGACCGGGCTGCGCAAGTTCGGCGCGATCATCGGCGACCGGGCCGAAGTCGGCTGCCATGCCGTGCTCAGTCCGGGTTCGATCATCGGCCGGGACGCCATCCTGTATCCGGGCACGCAGTGGACTGGCGTGCTGCCGGGCGGCCATCTGGCCAAACTCAAGCAGCAGCTTGAGATTGTCCTGCGGACTTAGTTGCCCCCGTGGCGGGAGCCGCGCGCCGCGGCGCGGATCTGATCGGCCCCGTCCGGCTTGAGTTCAATGGCGTAGTCGATGAGGGCCGAGGTGTCCTCCGGATAGGAATAGGACATTCGCGCCACGGTGGAAACCAATTCATTCTCCCCGTCCTTGGCGGCCGATTTCAATTGCCACCGCTGCTCTGAGTTGAGGCCGATCTCATCCGAAGCGGACCCGCCTGCATCGTCACCCATGTCCATCCCGACGCATCCGGAGAGCAGGATGACAGGGATCAGGACCAAGATTTTCAACCGACGTCCCCCACCGCGATGGGCGCACGCACCCGGTTGCCCCATTCGGTCCAGGAACCATCGTAATTGCGCACTTTGCCGTAGCCGAGCAGGTAGGTCAGGACAAACCAGGTGTGGCTGGATCGTTCACCGATGCGGCAGTAGGCGACGATATCCTGATCCGCGGCCAGACCGCAGCCCTGCGTATAGATTTTTTCCAACTCGGGGCGCGACTTGAATGTCCCGTCGTCATTGACCGCAGTCTTCCAGGGGACGCTGCGTGCGCCCGGCACATGGCCGCCGCGCAACACGCCTTCCTGCGGATACTCCGGCATGTGCGTGACCTCACCGCGAAACTCACCCGGCGAACGAACATCGATCAGGGGCAACTTCCGCTCGCTCTGCGCTTGGGCCTCCTCAAAGAAGGCGCGAATCTCGGCATCGAGCCGGGCTGGCGGCACCGGATAGACCGCCGGGGTGTAGGAAGGAACTTCTCTGGTCAGCGTCCGCCCCTCGGCGACCCATTTGTCGCGGCCCCCGTTCATGATTTTGACCTTCCCATGACCGAAGAGGCGAAACACCCACAGCGCGTAGCACGCCCACCAGTTCGATTTGTCGCCATAAAAGACACAGATCGTATCGGGTCCGATGCCGTTCTTGGCGCAGACCGCGGCGAACTCGGCTGGCGTGATGTAATCGCGCACGGTCTGATCCTGCAGATCGGAACGCCAGTCGATGTGCACCGCCCCGGGCAGGTGGCCGGTGTCGTAAAGCAGCACGTCTTCATTGCTTTCGACAATCCGCACGGAAGGGTCATCAAGGTGCGAGGCAACCCATTCGGTCGAAACGAGAGCATCGGGGTGGGCGTAATTGGGTTCGTTCATAAATGTCCCCACCATTAAACAGCAGAGGAGCCTCCGGCGGCAAGGTTGGCGGAGGGGGTGGGATTGATCGCCACGGCGACCTGTCTCGCTTCGCTCGGCTCGAACGAATTCTCATCCCACCGGAAGGTTTCAAGCTTGCCTGCGGCAAGATTGGCGGAGGGGGTGGGATTGATCGCCACGGCGACCTGTCTCGCTTCGCTCGGCTCGAACGAATTCTCATCCCACCGGAAGGTTTCAAGCTTGCCTGCGGCAAGATTGGCGGAGGGGGTGGGATTCGAACCCACGGAGACTTTCGCCTCTCCGGTTTTCAAGACCGGTGCAATAAACCGCTCTACCACCCCTCCAA
>JBMOJP010000186.1:0-2080 GCA_049315725.1 Chthoniobacterales bacterium
GGTCAGGCTCCGAATCAGAAGGTGTGAGCGCTTTTCTTTCGCAACTCGCCCGCAACCGCTGGATTCTGCCCACGCTGGTCGTGCTGGGCTTCGCCGTCACCTTCTTGCCTGTTTTCAGCGGCTACACGAAAATCATCCTCATCACGATCGGGATCAACATCATCCTGTGTGTCAGCCTGAATTTGGTGAACGGCTACATGGGCGAGTTCTCGGTCGGCCATGCGGGCTTTATGAGTCTCGGGGCCTACACCGCCGCCGTCTTCACCACGAAATGGCTGCCCGATACTCCCATTTTGTTTCCCGCGGCCGTGATCTTCGGCGGCGCCATGGCAGCCAGCATTGGCTTTCTCCTGGCCTTACTCTCGTTCAAGACCCGGGGCGATTACCTCGCCATCATCACTCTCGCTTTTCTCATGATCGTGAAATCCGCGTGGGAAAACATCCCTTACGTCGGCGGTCCCGCCGGGCTGCTCGGGGTGGACAAATACACCACGCTGCCGTGGACGTTCCTCTGGGTCGTGGTCACCATGGTCATCATCCGCAATCTCGTGTTTTCGAAATTCGGGCGCGCCATCATTGCCATCCGGGAGGACGAAATCGCAGCCAATGCCATGGGCGTGCGCATCCGCGAAGCCAAGATTCTTGCCTTCGTGGTGTCGTCATTTTTTGGCGGAGTGGCCGGCGCACTCTACGCCCATCTGAATTTCATCAACCCGAAGTATTTCGATATCGTCAAATCGACCGAGATTCTCGTCATGGTCTATCTGGGCGGCATCAGTTCGCTCGGTGGCTCGATTCTCGGCGCGGTGGTCTTTACCGTTCTTTTCTATCAGTTGGAAAGTCTGGGTCTGGGTTACTGGCGCATGGTCATTCTCTCCAGTCTCCTCATCCTGCTCATGCTCTTCCGTCCGCGCGGCATCATGGGCATGAAGGAACTGACCTGGTTTCTCCCCAAACGCGATTTGGACACGCGCCGCAAGCCATGAGCGCGCTTCTCGAAATTGACAACGTGACCAAGCACTTCGGCGGACTCTGCGCCATCTCGAAGTGCCACCTGCGCGTCGAGTCAGGCTACACCCACGGCATCATCGGCCCGAACGGCGCGGGCAAGACCACACTCTTTAATCTCATCACCGGCATTTACAAACCGACGGAGGGCGACATCCGTTTTTGCGGGGAATCCATCGCCGGGATGCGGCCCGGACGCATCGCGCTGAAGGGGATCGGCCGGACGTTTCAGAATATCCGCTTGCTGAAAAATCAGACTGTTCTCGACAACGTGCGTATTGCCTACGACTCGCGACTTCATTACTCGCCGCTCGAGGCCATGTTGCGCCTGCCCCGCCTGAATCGTGATGAAAACGCCTCCATCGCCGGGAGTATGCATCTGCTCGAACCCTTCGGGCTGGCCGGCCAGGCCAACGAGCTCGCCGGCGAACTGCCCTATGGCTTCCAACGCAAACTCGAAATCGCCCGCGCCCTCGCCCTCAAACCCGACCTGCTTCTCCTCGACGAACCCGCCGCCGGCATGAACACGGGCGAGACCGCCGATCTCACGGAGTTTCTCCGCTGGGTGAAGGACCACTACCAAGTCACGCTCGTCCTGATCGAACACCACATGCACCTGGTGATGAACCTCAGCGACCGCATCACCGTGCTCGATTTCGGCCAAACTATCGCCGACGGAACCCCGGAGGAAATCCGGGCCAACCCGCGCGTGATCGAGGCGTATCTCGGGGGCGCGGAAGACGAACGAGCATGAGCGACATCGCCCTTACCGTCGAAAATCTTACCGTCTCCTACGGCGACATCCACGCGGTAAAGGGCATTTCGTTTGAAGTCCGCAAAGGGGAAATCTTCACCCTCATTGGCGCGAACGGCGCGGGCAAAACCTCCACCCTCCGGGCCATCTCCGGCCTCCTGAAATCCGGCGGCAGTATACGCCTGGAGGGAAAGGAGGTCCGCGGCATCGCGCCGGAAAAAATCGTCGCCCTCGGCCTCGCCCAGGTGCCCGAGGGACGAGGCATCTTCGGCAATCTTACCGTGAAGGAAAACCTCCAGCTCGGCGCCTGGATTCGCC
>JBMOJP010000187.1:0-2077 GCA_049315725.1 Chthoniobacterales bacterium
GCGCCTCGGCCTCGGATGACGCCGCCAGCCAATACCTCGCACCCTTCGCCGGCGCAGCCATCGGCGAGTGGTTCATGGACAATGGCATGGACGCGCTCATCGTCTTCGACGACCTCTCGAAGCAGGCCGTGGCCTACCGCCAGATTTCGCTCCTGCTCAAGCGCCCGTCGGGCCGCGAGGCGTATCCGGGCGACGTGTTCTACCTCCATTCCCGCCTGCTCGAGCGCAGCGCGCGTCTGAGCGAGGAAGCCGGCGGCGGTTCGCTCACCGCCCTGCCCATCATCGAGACCCAGGCCGGCGACGTGTCCGCCTACATTCCGACCAACGTCATTTCCATCACCGACGGCCAAATCTACCTCGAAGGTGATTTGTTCTACCAAGGCATCCGTCCCGCCATCAACGTGGGCCTTTCGGTCAGCCGCGTCGGCTCAGCCGCGCAGGTCAAGGCGATGAAACAGGTCGCGGGCAAGATCAAGGGCGAGCTGGCCCAGTTCCGCGAAATGGCCGCCTTCGCCCAGTTCGGGTCCGACCTGGATGACAAAACCAAGGGCTTGCTCGAACGCGGACGCCGCATCGTCGAACTCTTCAAGCAGCAGCAATACCAGCCGATGCCGGTCGAGATGATGACCGCGGTGCTTTATGCCATGCAGCAGGGGCTGATGGACAAGATTGAGGTCGAGAAGATCAAGGATTTCCAAAACAAGCTGCAGGAGTTCCTCGAGACCCGCAAAGCCCAGCTCCTCGACAAGATCCGCGAAAAGAAGGCCATCGACGACGCGCTGGGCGCCGAGTTGAAGGCCGCCCTCGACGAGTTCGCGCAATTCTACAAGTAACCGCCGTCCATGGGCAGCAACACACGAGACATCCGCCGGCGCATCAAGTCGGTCAAGAACACGGCGCAGATCACCAAGGCGATGCAGATGATTGCCGCGGCGAAGATGCGCAAGGCGCAGCAGCGGGCCCTCGACGCCCGGCCCTACGCCCAGATGCTCAACCGTGTGCTCGTGTCCCTGACCAAACACTCCGAGGACGAGCTTCATCCGCTCCTCCAGATCCGCCCGGTCAACCACACCCTGGTTTACCTCGTGGGCACGGACAAGGGTCTCTGCGGCGGCCTCAACACGAACCTCTTCCGCGAGGTCCAGCAGTTCGATCCGGCCAAGACCAGCTTTATCGCCTCGGGACGCAAGGCTGTTGATTTTCTCGCCCGGACCAAGCGCCCGCTCCTTGCCGACTTTCCCCTGCGCGACACGCCGGAGTATGCCGAAATCAAGCCCATCGCGCAGTTCATCATCGACAAGTTTCTCGCCGGCGACTGCGACCGGGTCGTCATCCTTTACACCGACTTCATCAACACCCTCACGCAGGTGCCCCTGGCCAATGGCATTCTCCCCATCACCGCCTTCGAAATGGGAGGCAAGCATGCCGAACAAGCTGACGGGGCCGAGGAGGATGCCATGTCGGCCTTCAAATTCGAGCCGTCCGCCCAGGAAGTCCTCAATGCCCTTCTCCCTTTTTACGTCGGCAACGAACTCTACGCCATGATCCTCACCGCCCGCGCCTCCGAGCAGAGCGCGCGGATGGTGGCGATGAAGAGCGCGACCGACAACGCCAAATCCCTCATCAAAGACCTCACCCTCGAATACAACAAAGTCCGCCAGGCGGCCATCACCACGGAGATCCTCGAAATCTCCACGGCGCAGATGACCATGGGCTAACCCAATAAAAGTTATGAGCAGCAACACCGGAAAAATCGTGCAAGTCATCGGTCCCGTCGTGGACGTGGAATTCAGCGGCCCCGCCGCCCGCCTCCCGAAAATTTACGACGCCCTCGAGGCCACGGCCAATGTCGACGGCCAGAAGTCGAAAGTCGTCCTCGAGGTCCAGCAGGATCTCGGCGAGGGCTGGGTCCGCACCGTCGCCATGTCCAGCACCGAGGGCCTGCGCCGCGGGTCCGACGTCATCGACACCGGCGCCCCCATCTCCGTGCCCGTCGGCGAAGCCGTCCTCGGCCGCATCTTTAACGTCTCCGGCGACCCGGTGGACGAAGCCGGTCCGGTCGTGACGGAAAAACGCT
>JBMOJP010000188.1:0-2073 GCA_049315725.1 Chthoniobacterales bacterium
TGCTGAATCGATTGCTGGATGGGTTATTGAGGATTGGGACCGGCACGTTGGATTGAATTACCTGGGCGAGCGACGTTTTGATCTTGTTGGACTAGACGAAGCGAAAGCGTGGGTCGAGAAGTGCTGGGCTGAGCGGGGCGCGAAGTGAGTTCAACCATCCATGTCGGCACCACGATCCGGCGCAAGCTTCCCAATGGCGACCAGATCGAACACACAATCAATTGGTCGGGCGTTCCCGTCGTCAGCGGCGTCGGGCTCGATGAACTGCTGAGGTTCCGCACGAGCGAACTGATTGAGGCCCAAGCCGCCGAGGCGACGCTCGCGATTGACGCGACGCTTGAGCGTATCGGGACTAAACCCAAGCCCAAATTCACACCTCCCGAGACGTTGCCAAAGGGCGATGGCTCGGGGCCATCCACCGCCCCGGCCCCTGAAGTCCTGTCTGACGGGGCCACCAGTTTGCAGGCTGAGGCCGCCTCGACCGAGGATGCGAAGACCTCACCCGATGAGGAGAAGCCTGAGCAGGAAGAGGCGAAGGCCTCACCCGAAGAGGCAAAGACCGAGCAGGAAGAGGCGAAGACCGAGACCGCCCCCTTCATCCCGCGCGACGAGGATGTTGAGGTGGGCGTGAATATTTTCGGCGTGGACGTGCCGTTCCCGTCGGGCGGTCCTCGCGAAGTCATCACCGACACCAACGCGGACGGCAGTGGCGGCGGTCAACTCAAGGCCGTCAACACGGCGCTGGGCTCGCTTGGCTACAAGGGCGACACTCGCCACCTGGCCATGAACGCCTGGCTTAATGAATACTGGAGCGAGGACAGCCCCAGCGAGCAGATCAACTCGATTCGCGACATCAGCAGGGAAGAGGCTCACGCGTTCCTCGATTGGGCGAGCCGAGCCACCGACGAATCCAAGGCGCTGCTCAAATCGGCGGTCACGAGGGCGGTTGAGCAAGCCCAGCCGAACATGCTGGCGCAGCTCACCGAGTCGGTAGACGTGGCACAGGCGGCCCGCGAACTGTTGGCGCTGAACAAGCACGAACCTGAGGCGCAACCAGAACCCGAGGACGAAGATTGGGCCATCCTGCGAAAAGCTGGCATTGAGCGCCTTGAAGACGCCGAAGACCCTTTCGCCGACCACGTCGGCATGGAGGTCTGGGAAGCCGCGCAGAGGATTCTAGTCAAGGAGGGCAAGATCAAACCCAAAGTCGTGCCCAACAAAGTCCCGGCAGTTGTCGCCCCGGCAAAACTCGAGCTTTCGGCTTCCCAGGCGCAAACCCTTGAGTCGATTATTCGAAGCGCCCCGGGCACGTTCCATTTTGTCACCGGGCCCGCTGGCACAGGAAAATCCACCGTAGGCCGTGAGGTTGTGGAGTACTACCGTGGCCAAATCCTCGTCACGGCCCCAAGCGGCCTGGCGGCGCTGAACGTCGGCGGCGAGACGATCCACTCCACATTCAAAATTCGAACCGGCCCGGTCGATTGGAAACAGATCAAGGCCCCGCGCTACCCGCAAGAGAATTTGCTTCGGGCCGCCAAGATCATCATGATCGACGAAATCTCGATGTGCCGAGCCGACCTGCTCGACGGCGTCAGCGCCACATTGCAGAAAGTGATGCGCAACGACCATGCGTTCGGGGGCAAGAAGGTTGTGGCCTTCGGGGACATGCTCCAGCTCCCGCCAGTCGTGAAGAGCACCGAAGCCGAGTTTGTCGACCGGAAGTACGCCAGCGAGTTCTGGTTTGATGCTCACTGCCTCGGCGGCGATCAGAAAGGCGGGCTCTTCAACACCGATTTTCAGACCGCCGAACTCGTGCGCCACAACCTGACGGATATTTTCCGCCAGCGGGATCCCGCGTTTATTGACGCGCTCAACCTTATCCGAGTCGGCGACCCGTCGGGCCTGTTTGCGCTGAACGCTCGGGCGGGTGAAGCGCCGGACCCATCGGCCATCGTGCTGACGTTCAAAAACGACGACGCCAACGCGATTAACATGGCCAGGCTCACCAACCTCCAGGGCGTCCCGAAGACGTACCTGGGCGCGATATCGGGCGAGATGGCCGAAGACAATGAC
>JBMOJP010000090.1:0-9157 GCA_049315725.1 Chthoniobacterales bacterium
CCGAGGGTGAAACTACCCGTGATGCCGCCCGCGGTGGCGGCGGCTTCTGCGATGAATGGGATGATCATGATGTTGTGTTGTGTGTTTTGTTTGCTCCGCGCCGCCCACGCTTTGCGCATGGTCCCGGCGGGAAAGTGTTCATGCGTGATGCGGGTCCGTATGGGCGTCGTGGTCCTCCTCGTCATGGGTGGTCGAGAGCGCCACATAGACCGCGCAGAGCAGGGTGAAAACGAGGGCCTGGAGGAGGCCAACCAGCAGTTCGAGAAAATAGAAGGGAATCGGGATGATGATGCTCGCGAGGTAGGCAAAGAAAGTGGGGAACCCGAGGGTCTTGCCCAACGTCAGCATGGTGGTGAGCAAAACTTCGCCCGCGAAGACGTTGCCGAAGAGCCGGAGTGAAAGCGAAACGGGACGGAAGGCGATGGAAACAACCTCAATGAGGCCCACCGCGAAAAAGATCGGCGCCAACGCGAGAGCCATAAAGCCCTTGAGGCCGCCCTTTACGCCGAACATGTGTTTGAGGAAGCCCCCCACGCCCATTTCCTGGATCGACCAGTAAAACCACAGCACCATGAAGACCAAGGCCATCGCCAGGGTCATGTTCACATCCGCCGTCGCCGGACGCAGGAGCGGCTCATGGACGACGGAGAGGGTCAGTGGGCCGGTCTTCTCCCCGAAGCCGATGGAACCGACGCCGGGCAGAAGGCCAAACCAGTTGGACGTGAGGATGAAGAGGAACAGGGTCGCAAGGAGGGAAAAAATTTTCGAAACCATTTTCGGGCCGACAATTTCTTCCAAGGTCCCGTAAAGCATCTCGAGCACGGCCTCGAACGCATTCTGCGAACCGTCGGGCACGATCTTCACGTCCCTGGTCGCGCGGCGGGAAAACCACAGCACGATCCCCACCACAAGCAACGCGACGAGAACGGAATTTGTCAGCCAGTCAATCTCGCCGAGGAGTTGCAGGGGAAGCGACTCCGCAGCCAAGTTCGCGCCGGCAATGATGGAAAGGGATGAAAGCATGCAGAAGGTAAAAAGCCGCAAGCGCTAACTCGCGGCGGAAAGATAAACTTAAGCTGCACTAATAGTCCGCTTCAAGCGGGAAATGCGTTTCGCACCGGCTCACCCGCACTTTTTTTAGTAGAGTTCGACCGGCGAGCGCTTGCCATCCTCGACACTTTTCTCCCGCGCCCGCTCCTCGCCCAGAGCAGCCACGCGCAGATCCCAGATTCCGCGGTTGATCTCGTCAAAGGCATCCTGAGTGAAGGCCGTCGGGGCGGACATGGTGGCCTTGAAGGCTGCGACGCGCTCGAGCGCCTGGTCGAGGAGGCGGGCCGGCTGCTTGTCCAGCACGGCCCCGGCATCGGCCAAAAGGTTCACGCGATGGCAGATCATGAGGAGGTCATTGCCCGCGGCGAGGCCGAGGCCGAGCATGTCCTCGAAGGAGACCGTGTTGAGGATCGCGCCCATGTCGAGGTCATCGGTCATGACCAATCCGCGAAAGCCCATCGCCGCGCGGAGCAGCCCGTCGATGACGGCGGGCGAAAGCGACGCCGGACGCATCTCCGCGTCGAGCGCCGCGTAGTGGATGTGGCCGATCATCATGCTGTCAACCCGCGACGCAAAATGCCGGAAGACAGCCAGCTCGTGGGCCTCCATTTCCTCGCGGTCGCGGGCGATGACAGGAAAACCATGGTGCGGATCCTCCCCCGCCATGGTGTAGCCCGGAAAGTGTTTGCCGCAACTGAGGATGCCGCCGGCCCGCAGCGCGTCGTTGAAAACTCCTGCGAGTTCGATGACTTGCGCCGCGGTCTTCCCGTAGCAGCGGCCGCGCAGGGAGTTGTCCGCCTCATCGTCGAACGAGATGTCCAGCACCGGGCAAAGATCGAGATTGAAGCCGAAGAGGCGCAAAAGCCGGGCGGTCAGCTCGCCATGACGGCGGACGAGTTCCGGGTCGCCCTTGTCGCGGAGTTGCTGTGCGTTCGGAGGCTCCTCGCCAATGAGGCGCAGGCGCGAGACCCGCCCGCCCTCCTGATCGATGGTGATGACCGGCTCGACCCGCGAAAGATCGCGCAGATCGTCGATCAGCTTCCGCAGCTGGCCGGGCGAGCCGATGTTGCGACCGAAAAGAATAAACCCGCCGGGCTGCACCCGCCGCAGCACGGCCGCGGTCTCCGCATCGAGTTCCTGGCCCGGAATGCCGACGAGGAGGAGTTGTCCGACTTCACTTTGCATCCGCGGTTGAAAACCAGAACACAACGGTCACGTCGAGGCCAATCCGTTCCGGCCGCCGCGCTCACGCGGGGGCGAAACTCCTCCGCGGGTTCGACTGCAGCCAGCCGCCGATGGCCGCGAGGAAGACCTGGCCGAAGTCGGCGAGCTTGCGTTCGCCCACGCCGGGAATTTGCAGCAAGGCAACCTCATCGCGCGGATAGGAACGCGCCATGTGGCGGAGGGTGGCGTCGGAGAAGATGACGTAGGGCGGGACGTTGCGGGCCCGGGCCAGCTCGGCCCGCAGCTTGCGCAGGACATGGAAAAGCCCCTCGTCGCAGGCGATCTCGCCGGCGCGGCCGGAAGATTTGCGCCCAGCCGAGCCGCTCCGGACCGGTGTGGGCATGGGGCGGGTCAGACGGATCGTCGAACGCGCCCGCAACACCTCCAAGCCCTGGGCCGTCACGCTCACGGTGGAAAACTTGTCTTCCGTGGCCTCGAGCAACCCGAGGCGAAGAAGCTGCCGTCCCAAGTCCACCCAATAGGCCCGCGGGTGATCGCGGCCGAGACCGTAGGTGCTCACCGTATCGTGACCCCAGCGCAGGAGCTTCTCGGACTTCGCCCCGGTGAGAACTTCGACGGCGTGCATCAAGCCCGTGCTGAACCCGCTTTTCTGCCGGAGGCGCACGATGCAACTGAGGAGTTTCTGCACGTCGGTGGTGGCGTCCCATTTTTCCCGGGGCGAGAGGCACTGGTCGCAGGCCCCGCAATTTTCCTCGGTCCACTGCTCGCCGAAATACCCGAGGAGGGCGACGCGGCGGCAGCGCTCATCCTCGGCGAAGTGGGTCATCTTCTCCAACTGCGCCCGCGCCTCGTTGCGCGCTGGCAGATCCTCGATCTCCTCGAAGAAGCGCAGGTATTTGACCACGTCGCCGCGCGAGTAAAGCAGGAGGCAATCGGAGGGCAGGCTATCGCGTCCGGCGCGGCCGGTTTCCTGGTAGTAGCTCTCGACATTCTTCGGCAGGTCGGCGTGGATGACGAAGCGGACATTGGGTTTGTTGATGCCCATACCGAAGGCGACGGTCGCGCAAACCACGCGGACCTCGTCGCGCAGGAAGGCATCCTGGTTGCGCGAACGCTCATCCGCCTCCAGTCCCGCATGGTAGGGCACAGCCGGCACGCCATCCTTGGAGAGGGCCCGCGCCATCGACTCGGCCGCCTTGCGCGATTGGCAGTAGACAATGCCCGCCTCCTCGGGACGGCCCGCGACAAATTTCACCACCTGCTCGGCCGCCCGGGCCTTGGGCAGGACGCGGTAGTTGAGGTTGGGCCGGTTGAAGCTGGCCACGATGATGGCCGGATCGCGCAGCTCGAGCTGGGAAAGAATATCCTCCCGCACCCGCGGCGTGGCGGTGGCCGTGAGGGCGAGAAGCGGAATACCGGGAAAAGCCGCGCGGACCTCGCGCAACCGGCGGTATTCGGGGCGGAAATCATGACCCCATTCGCTGATGCAATGCGCCTCGTCCACGGCGAGCGCGGACATTCCCCACTGGCCCAACTTGGCCAG
Source organism: Chthoniobacterales bacterium (assembly GCA_049315725.1). Classification (GTDB taxonomy): domain Bacteria; phylum Verrucomicrobiota; class Verrucomicrobiia; order Chthoniobacterales; family JACTMZ01; genus JACTMZ01. Next base: position 3,779 of record JBMOJP010000090.1, read on the forward strand.
AAAGTCGGGCAGCATGAGCCGCTCCGGCGCGAGGTAGAGCAGGCGATATTCACCGCGATGCAACCCGGCATGACGGCGGCGCGCCTCCCCCGACTCCAGCGAGGAATTGAGGAAGGTCGCAGCCACGCCACTGGCCGTCAGTTGGTCCACCTGGTCCTTCATCAGCGCGATGAGCGGGGAGACCACCACGGTGAGCCCCTCGCGCACGATCGCCGGCAACTGGTAGCAGAGGCTCTTGCCCGCGCCGGTCGGCAGCACGGCCAGCGCATCGCGGCCGTCGAGAAAAACTTCAGCCACCTCCCGCTGGTGTGGACGGAAGGTGTCGTAACCGAAGACCTCTTTGAGTTTGCGTTCCAACGCGGACATGGGCGGAGTCTGTCCGCAGTCCGGCCTGAGCCGCAATGGCGAAAGGCGAGGTGCTGCGTGTTTCGCGTTGGCCGGCGGCGCGAGGCCTGATGCCGGCGGAGGGCTTGAACCTCGTCCTCACGGGTGTGCTGCTCTCCATCACCCTCAACCCCGTGGTGTTTGCCGCGACAGACCGAATATGCCTCCGCATCGAGGGGAGCCCCGCGTGGCGGGCTCGCTGCGAGGAAAACGGGAACGGGCCGCTGGCCTTGCTCCGGGCCGAAAAGCCATGCTTCCAAGACCGAGGGCACAGCATTATCCTGACCCCATGCGCGTCGGTCTTCTCGGGGGCAGTTTTGATCCCATTCACCACGGTCACCTCATTATGGCCCGGGCCGCGAAGGAGGAACTCGGACTGGATCAAATTCTCGTGATTCCCGCGCACTGCTCGCCCCACAAGCCCGGAGCGCGGAATGCCAGCGGACCGGACCGGCTGGCCATGGTGCAGCTGGCCGTCGAGGGCGAACCGGGCTTTGCCGTGAGCGACCTTGAACTCCGGCGCCCCCCGCCGAGCTACACGGTGGAAACCCTGCACCAGCTCCGCGAAAACCATCCCACCACCGAATTCGTCCTGCTTCTCGGCCGCGACAACGTGGAAAAATTCGACACTTGGCGCAAGCCCGCGACCATCAGCCAACTCGCCCGCATCGCCGTGCTTGAGCGTGCGTCCGGCTCCCCGCCTCATTCCTGGCCGGTCGTCCGTCGCCTCGTCGACATCTCCTCGACCGAGATCCGCACCCGGGTGGCCCGGGGCCAGAGCATCCGTTATTTGACGCCGGACCGCGTGTGCGATTACATCAGGCAGCACGGCCTCTACCGCAACGAGTGACTTACGATCCCCTATCCATCGCCCTGACCGCCGCCCAAGCGGCCGCGGACAAAAAAGCCGAAGACATTCGCATCCTCGATCTGCGCCAACTCAGCAGCTTCGCCGATTATTTTGTCATCTGCACCGGCACGAGCGACCCGCACCTCAAAGCCATCGGCTCGGAAGTGAAAGAAAGGCTGCGGGACCAACTCGGCCTGACCGGCCACGCCGACGGTTTTCCGGCCAGCCAGTGGGTCGTGCTCGATTACCTCGGGGTTCTCATCCATGTCTTCCAGGCGGACAAGCGCGCCTTCTATGATCTCGAATCGCTGTGGCGCGATGCGCCGGTCGTGCCGTTCGAGGACAATGGACTGGTGGCCGTCGACGCAGGGCGACCCGCCCAGCGCGATTAGCCCTTGCCAGCGGGCAGCCACTGCCCGGAAAACGGGGAATGTTCAAGGCTCTCCGCATAACCATGCTGGGCGCCGCCCTGGCAGCCGCCCTCGCCATTAAGACCCAAGCCGGCAACACGACCTACTACTACCCCGAGAAGGACAAGGCCATGTTCTCCATCGAGGCTCCCACCGATTGGAAGGTCATCGCCATCGACGAGGTCGGGGATTTTGCCAGTCTCGAGAGCCCGGAAGGCGCGATCCTGCAATTCCGCGCGACCAAGTTCGACAGCGAGAAAGAGGCCAAGGAACTTCGCCCTCGGTCTGACACGGGGCCTATTTGCGCGCCGTGGCCAGCACGGTTTGAAAATGCGGCGCGGCGGCCTCCCGGCTGACGACGGACACCTCGGCCTCGCGGAATCCCGCCTTTTCGATCAGCCGCAACAACTCCACCTCGGAGAAACCCATCCAGACATGGGCGTAGAGGGTCCGCGCCTGCTCGAACGAATGGCTGAGCAGATCGAGAACCATCAAACGTCCGCCGGGTTTCAGAATGCGGTGCGCCGCCGCGAGGGCCCGCCCCGGACTAGCCGCGTGGTGCAGGGCCTGACTGAAAAGGGCCAGATCCACCGTCGCCGCCTTGATCGGGGGATCGTCAATCTCCCCCAGCCGGTATTCCAAATTCGCCAGCCCGTGTTCCGCCGCGAGTTTCGAGCCGAACTCGACCATGGCGGGCGAATTGTCGATCGCGATGACCTTTTTCGCCGTGCGGGCCAGAAGTTGCGAGAGCGTCCCCTCGCCCGCGCCGAGGTCCGCGATGACCATGGGCGGCAGGAGTCGCAACAATCCATGCGCCAACGCGCGCCAGGATCGGCCCGGCACGTAGGTGCGCCCGAACTTCCCCGCCAGTTGGTTGAAATACTCGCCGGCCTTGTCCTGACGCATGCGCAGCACCAATTTGAGCGCGGCCGAGTCCTGCGGCGCCTCGGGCAACTCGTCGCCCCCGCGCCGGATCAACTCCCCCAGCGCGGCCTCGGACGAACCGGCCCGCGCGTAGTAGATGTTCTTGCCGGCGCGCCGGTCGGCCACCAAACCCTCGGCCTTGAGCTGCGCCAGATGCGCGCTCGTCCGCGATTGGCCCATCCCGAGAATGTGCTGCAACTCCGCCACGGTCAGCTCCTCCTCGCCCAGCAACCGCAAGATGCGCAGACGCGTGGGATCGGAAAGCAGTTTAAGAATTTTCAGCGTGCCGGGCATTTTTTCCTTGCGACACATCAAAATATCATGATATCTTGATGCGTCACGTATAAAACCTCTCATTCTGGGCGTTGTAACACGTGTTTAAACCCTCAAATCCAATGACCTCTGACTATATTTTCTCCTCAGAATCGGTGGGCGAAGGCCATCCCGACAAAGTGTGCGACACCATCTCCGACGCCGTCCTCGACGCGTGTCTGACTCAGGACAAACGCAGCCGCGTGGCCTGCGAGACCCTGGTCAAGAGCAACATCGTGGTGCTCGCCGGCGAAATCACCACGGACGCCAAACTCAATTTCGAGGACATCGTGCGCGGCGCCATCCGCGGCATCGGCTACACCAATGACGACGACGTTTTCCACGCCGACAAGGTTTTCATCACCAAGGCCATCACCCAGCAGAGCCAGGATATCTCGCAAGGCGTCGATGCCAAAAAGGCCAAGGGCAAAAAGACGGGCGAACAGGGCGCCGGCGACCAGGGCCTGATGTTTGGTTTCGCCTGCACCGACACTCCGGAACTCATGCCGGCTCCGATCATGTTCGCCCACCGCCTCGGCCGCGAACTGACCAAGATCCGCAAGAGCGGCCAGGCGGACTGGCTCCGCCCCGACGCGAAATCGCAGGTCTCCGTGCGCTACATCGACGGCAAGCCGAGCGAAATCACCGCGGTTGTCGTCTCGACCCAGCACGCCGCCGGCGTGGCCCACTCCACCCTCGAGAAATTCATCATCGAGCATCTGATCAAGAAAGTCCTGCCCGCCCGAATGCTAACCAGCCGCACCTCCTTCCTCGTCAACCCGACGGGCAACTTCGTCATTGGCGGACCCCAGGGCGACGCGGGCCTGACCGGCCGCAAAATCATCGTCGATAGCTACGGCGGCATGGGCCGTCACGGCGGCGGCGCGTTTAGCGGGAAAGACCCGAGCAAGGTTGACCGCAGCGCCGCCTACATGGGCCGCTGGGTGGCCAAGAACATCGTGGCCGCCGGCCTGGCCGAGCGCGCCGAGATCCAGTTCGCCTATGCCATCGGCTACCCGAAACCCGTCTCGGTCACAATCGACACCTTCGGCACCAGCAAGATCAGCGAGAAGAAACTCGAGCGCGCCGTGCTCGAAACCTTCAGCTTCAAAGCGGCCGACATCGTCAGCCAGCTCAACCTCCTCCGCCCGATCTACGGCAAGACGACCAACTACGGCCACTTCGGCCACAAGTCCGGCCTCGTCTACGCGCCGTGGGAAGACACTGGCAAGGCCAAGGAACTAGCCAAGCGCGCCGGGCTGTAAGCCCATAAGGAGTTTTCAGTGATTCAGTTTTCAGTGTTCAGCCGATCCATGGAATCATGGCCTACCGATCCTTTGAAGAACTCGAAGTCTGGCAGCGCGCCTGCCGTCAGGCTGTCGAGATCTTCCGAAGCTTCGAGAACGGCAATAACTGGACACTCCGCGACCAGATCCAACGCGCCGCGTTGTCGGTGCCCTCGAACATCGCCGAGGGCTCCGAGCGCAACAGCGCGCCAGACTTCAAGCGTTTCCTCAACATCGCTCTCGGTTCGAACGCCGAATTACGCACCCAACTCTACATTGCCGCGCGTATAGGTATCGTGGCCGACATCGATCCACTGATCACCGAAAACAAAGAAATCTCCGCCATGCTTCACGGCCTCCGCAAGTCCGTCAAATCCTAACTCACCATCCACTGAAAACTGAGCCACTTAAAACTCCAAAATCATGAACACCACAACCATCAAACCCACCAAAGTCGCCAACGACTTCAAAGTCGCCGACATCACCCTGGCCGAATGGGGCCGCAAGGAAATCGAAATCGCCGAGCAGGAAATGCCCGGCCTCATGTCCATCCGCAAGCAATACGCGAAGGACAAGCCGCTCCAGGGCGTCCGCGTCACCGGATCGCTTCACATGACCATTCAGACCGCCGTTCTCATCGAGACGATGGTCGATCTTGGTGCCGATGTGCGCTGGGCCACCTGCAACATCTTCTCCACTCAGGACCAGGCCGCCGCGGCCATCGCTGCCGCCGGCATCCCCGTCTTCGCCTGGAAGGGCGAAACCCTCGAGGAATACTGGGACTGCACCTGGAAGGCCATCATCAACCCCGAAGGCAAGGGCCCGCAGCTCGTCATCGATGACGGTGGCGACGTCACCCTCTTCCTCCACAAAGGCTACGAGCTGGAGGACGGTGATGACTGGGTCAACACCCCGAGCGGCAGCCACGAGGAGAAGGTCATCAAGGACCTCCTGAAGAAAGTTCACGCCGAGAACCCCTACATCTTCCATGAGCTCGTGAAGGACTGGCGCGGCGTTGCCGAGGAAACCACCACCGGCGTGCATCGCCTCTACAAGCTGCAGGAAATCAACAAGCTCCTCGTCCCGGCCTTCAACGTGAATGACTCGGTTACCAAGTCGAAGTTCGACAACCTCTACGGCTGCCGCCACTCGCTCGTGGACGGACTCAACCGCGCCCTCGACGTCATGATCTCCGGCAAAGTCGCCGTGGTCT
>JBMOJP010000091.1:0-9105 GCA_049315725.1 Chthoniobacterales bacterium
CTGAAAAGCAGCGGCCCGCTGAGCCAGCGGGCCCTACCGGGCGAGGAGTTTGCTGCAGTTCAAAATATTTTGGGAACTGGTATGCTACGACTCGCAGAGACATCGCAATCCACCCTGCGGTCAAAGTCTGAAACCTTTTGGGATCAGGTCAGGAAATCTTCGCCGCGAAGGCGGCGGCGGCGGAGAAGCCAGAGCATCAGGGCGAGCAGCCCGATCGCGGCGACGTAGGTCGAGGGTTCGGGGATGGCGGAGATGACGGTGAAGGTGCTGTTTCTGTTGCTCAGGCAGTAGTCGACAAAGCCCGTTCCAAACTGGAAGTAGCTGTTGATGCCGCGCTGACTGAAGCTCGTGCTGTTGAACCCGGCCGTGGAACCTGAAAAATTCGTGATCGGGCTTTCCACCCCCCTATGAAATTGGCGAGAGAAATTTACGCGAAAATCAACTTGAGAAGGCAAAAGGATGCCGCGGGCATTGCTCCCGAACGGCGATTGACATCACGCCCCACCGATCGATACTGAGTGCATGACAATCGCCGCAAAGTCGCTTAACAGTCGCCATACTTTGACACTCAGCCGCGGCGCGTTTGGCATCTTGGACAACCTGCGCGGCAGTGTCCCGAAATCGGTCTTCGTCGAGGAGTTGCTGACCAAAGAAAAGAAGCGCCGCGAGCGCGAGGCTTTCTACCGGACCGCGGTCGCGTCCTACACCCCAGACGTGCGGTTGGAGACGCTCAAGCTCAACGAAGAAACTCCCATCGCCGCGGAATGAATCTGCCGTTGTATTCCTCCACGGCGGAAACATCGCGGCCCAATCTTGTCGGACTGCAACATCCCGGCTTGGCCGCTTTGCCGACGCAATTGGTTTGTCCGCTCCGCGAAAGCATTTCACTCACCCCGCTTCGCGTGAAGATCCGATGGAACGGTGACGACTATGTGGCGGCCTGCGATTTGCTTCGTCCGATCAACTCGACCGCGCTGAAACGCGTTGGTGAATTGGACAGCACAACCTCAGCGGAAATCCTGCGAACGTTTCAGCTTTTGCTGGCGAACGAAGAGTGACAGCAAGAGCGACCAGAGTTGTAGCGGCGGTCTGTGACCGTCGGTGCATAAGAAAATCGAGAGTGTCCGGCGCTCACAGACCGCCGCCAGCCGAGATTGTCGTCCGGCACGGTGGGAAAAAACGAAATGCCGAGTCATCCGATGCATTGAGCACTAGACCGCCGGCCGTGTGGCTGGCCTCATGGCGTTCGGCTGCCAGCACCACAGTGATCTATTGATCGGGGCCGTCCCTCGGCCTCTCACCCTGCGGGTCCCGCAGGTGCTCGCATATGCCTGAACCACCCCGGCCTAGACATGCGCAGTCAGTTAGATCAGCGAGGCATCTGGCCAAGCTTTGACCACATTCCCGCATTATTTGGAGATGCAGCGGAACGAGGATCATGGCCGCCCGTGGCGTTGCGCCCCTGCATCCAGACTGCGCGGTCGAGGCTGCGGTATTGCAGCGCCTCGAAGAGGTGGTCCTCGCCGATGCTCTCGGCCTCAGCCAAGGCCGCGATGCGGCGGGCGGACCTTGAGAATGCGGTCATGGGCCCGACGGCCTAGTGCGGCGGCACCGCTCGCTACAGAAGCGAACTTCGTTCCAGACCTTTTCCCACTTTTTCCGCCAGACGAAGTGACGTCCGCAAATCGGGCAAATCTTCTCGGGGAGATGCTGTTTTTTCACGCCGCGCATGGCCCATGCTCTACGCACCAACGGTCCAAGTCGATGCCGCGGCAAAGTCTTGGGAACCCTTATGGGATCCGCGTAGCGCAACAAGCCCGCCACCATGGAGTCGGAGCAAGATCAAATCATTCGGGCAGACGCGCCGGTCAGGCGGCAACAATAGAGCGATCTTCTTTTTCTGCACTGGCCGGATCGATCCCGCCCTGCTGCCCGCTCATTTGCCCTCGGGACGGCACGCGGATCTACTCGATGGCCAAGCGTGGCTCGCTGTCGTTCCCTTCGCCATGGAGCGCGTCCATCCGGTCAGACTTCCGCCCGTGCCGTGGATCTCCTGGTCTCTCGAACTCAATGTGCGCACCCATGCACACGACGATGCCGGGCGACCGGGCGTCTGGTTCTTTTCGCTCGATGGCAATTTCAGAGTGCTGAAAAACCGCCACGCAACCAGAGCGATGAAAAAAACCAGTTTGAGCATTACTCCTTACGATGGCATAAACACTGGGGCAGGCGAACGCACGTGTTGCCGTATCCGCTAAGCTCGAGGCCATGGCAGCAAGACGAGCCAAACGCAAGGTTGTCGGAATCGATGTCGGCGGGGAGTCCAAGGGATTCCACGGCGTTGCTTTGGCCGATGGGAGATATTCCAATCGGCTACAAACCAGCAGCGCGCCGGAATTGGTCCGCTGGTGTCGCAAGGAAATCGGCGCACAGGTCGTGGCCATCGATGCTCCGTGCCGATGGAGGTCAGGCCAGAACCTCCGCACGGCCGAGTGGGAACTGCGGGCGCAAGGAATACGATGCTTCCTTACGCCGAACAGATCGGTCGCATTGCGCAACGCGGGCGGTTTTTACGGCTGGATGTTGCGGGGTGCGGCGCTGTTCCGCGCAACCGAGAAAGCGTATTCCCTGTTCAGACCCGGGCAGCCGCCGGGAAGCCCGTGCTGTTTCGAAACTTTTCCCCATGCTGTGACCTGGCATCTGCGGGGAGGAAATGCGGACGCGTCCCGCAAACGGTCGCAGCGTCTCGCGCTTCTTGGCCAACACGGAGTGAGTGTCGATAACTTGACTAACATGGACTGGATCGATGCCGCTTTGTGCGCGCTGACCGCGGATCAGCATGCCGCCGGAAAGCGCATGCGCGTATGTGGCGATGCGCACACAGGTTGCATTGTCGTGCCCGAACGGTGGGAAACAGGCATGTAACCCAAGCACGACGGCATTCGATCGCCTCCATGCCGTGAGATTCTCCCGCACCGGCAACCAGCAATTCGCATCCGGCCCAACGAAAGGCGATCTAACCCGACGGGGTAAACGCTCGACCTTGACCCCGTATGCCAGTGCAGGATAAAGAATCTTGGTTAAGGCTACTTAGGATCAAACCGTATCAGAAAGACGAGGAGTCAACTTGCGACGGCCTCTACAGAGTAAACCCTTTACGCTTCAAGTTCCTCCCCGAGCACCAGCTTGCTCGGCGTGCCGAACTCCGCTTTCCCCACACTTCCGATGAACACCCGCACCGAAACCGACACCATGGGCCCCATCGAGGTTCCTTCCGACCGCTACTATGGGGCCCAGACGGCCCGCTCCCTCATCCACTTCGACATCGGTGACGACACCAAGCCGCGGGAACTCATCCGCGCCCTCGGCGTGCTGAAGAAAGCCTGCGCCCTCGTCAACCAGGACCTCGGCAAACTGCCGGCGGACAAAGCCGACCTGATCAGCTGGGCCGCAGACGAAGTTATTGCTGGCCATCTCGACGACCATTTTCCCCTCCGCATCTGGCAGACCGGCTCCGGCACGCAGAGCAACATGAACGCGAACGAGGTCATCTCGAACCGCGCGATCGAGTTGGCCGGCGGCGTGATGGGATCGAAGACCCCGATCCACCCCAACGACCACGTCAACATGTCGCAGTCATCGAATGACACCTTCCCCACCGCCATGTCCATCGCCGGGGCGGAAGTCGTCGTGGGCCACCTCGTGCCCGCCGTGCGCGAACTCCGCGACACCCTCGACGCCAAAGCCAAAGCCTTTGCCGGCATTGTCAAAATCGGCCGCACCCACCTGCAGGACGCCACGCCCCTGACCCTCGGGCAGGAGTTTTCCGGCTACGTCGCCCTGCTCGACGCCGACCTCGTGCGCATCGAGGTCACGCTGCCGGGACTCAGGTCTCTCGGCATCGGTGGAACCGCCGTCGGCACCGGGCTCAACTCTCATCCGGAGTTCGGCGACCGCGCGGCCGCGAAGATCGCCGCGCTGACCGGCCAGCCCTTCACCTCGAACCCGAACAAGTTTGCCGCCCTCTCGGCTCACGACGAATTCGTCTTCGCCTCGGGCGCACTCAAGACGCTGGCCGCGACCCTGATGAAAATCGCCAACGACATCCGCTGGCTGGCCAGCGGTCCGCGCTGCGGCTTGGGCGAGCTGACCATCCCAGAAAACGAACCCGGCTCGTCCATCATGCCGGGCAAAGTGAATCCAACCCAAAGCGAAGCCATGACCATGGTCTGCTGCCAGGTCATGGGCAACGACGCCGCCATTGGCTTCGCCGGCTCACAGGGCAACTTCGAGCTCAACGTCTTCAAGCCGGTCATCATCCACAACTTCCTCCATTCCGTCCGCCTGCTTTCCGACGCGTGCCACTCTTTCAACGAACATTGCGCCCGCGGCATCGAGCCGAACCTGGAATGCATCAACCACTACGTGAAGGACTGCCTCATGCTGGTCACGGCGCTCAACCCGCACATCGGCTACGACAAAGCCGCGCAGATCGCCAAGAAAGCGCACAAGGAAAAATCCAGCCTCCGCGATGCCGCCCTTGCGTCCGGCTTCCTCACGGGCGAACAATTCGACGCGTGGGTCATTCCCGAAGCCATGACGCATCCGTAAATCTGCCGCCTTCAGTTTTCCGCTTTCAGCTTTTCAGATTTCCACTCATTATCTCAACCCTCAAACAACGACATCTCATGCCCTTAACCACCGGATCCAAAGCCCCCGATTTCTCCCTCTCGCACAAGCACGCCGAAGGCCTCAGCCTCGTCACACTCTCCGAGCACGCTGGTAAGTCGAACGTCTTGCTGCTCTTTTTTCCCATGGTATTCACCGGCGTCTGCACCGAGGAGTTCTGCGCCATCTCGCAGCGCCTGACGGACTACACCAGCCTCGACGCGGTTGTTCTGGGTATCAGCGGCGACAATCCGTTCGCGCAGGAAGCCTGGGCCTTGAAGGAGGCAATCACCGTGCCGCTTCTCAGTGATTACGAACACAAGGTCACCGAGGCCTACGGCATCGCCTACGAGCAATTTGCCCCGCAGTTCAACCTCCCCATGGGCGGCGTGGCCAAACGGTCCGCCTTCATCGTGGACAAGGCCGGCGTCGTTCAATACGCCGAGTGCAGCGACGACCCGACCAAGCTCCCGAACTTCGCCGCGATCAAAGCCAAGCTCGCCGAGCTCAAATAACCCGGCGCCTTCGCCGAGCTGTAGCGGCGGTCTATGACCGCCGGTGCACGTGGCAAGAAGGTCCCTCGCCCGTCACGCCGACTCGCTTCAAAGACAGGCCAAACCCTCGTTCCCAGCGGGGGCAAGGAGCCGCTGGTCTGCGGCGAGAAAAGCCATCTCCGCAACGCCGGCCTGCGCCAGAGTCAAGGCGGCGCTGTCCCAGAACCTCATGGTGACCCGGGCCCGCTCGGACAAGACGGCGGCCACAAGGCTGTGGTCGGCTGAAGGCGCGGGAACATCCGCGGAGAGCGAATGGCCGAAGGATTCGACGTCCCACGCCTCCCGGACCGGTGGCTGGAGAACACCACCCTGATGGAGGGACGCGAGAGGAACATCCTCAGGCGCCAAGGGCAGCAAGCGAGCCACCGGGCGGTTGCCCTCCGTGATCAGGATGCTTCCGCCCTGCTTGACTTGCTCAATCAGCCGACTGAATTGGTTTTTGGCCGTAGCTATGTTCGCCGCATGCATGTGGCCAACATGGCCATGCTCTCTCTAATCACGTCAAGGTGTGGCGACTTCCACCTATGGCCTGCGATCACCACAGGCAGGGATGCCTGGGCCACCCCGTGAGTGAGGCTCCTGCGGTCACTCCCCGTTGCCGAACCACTTGCGCTGGAGATCGTCGGTCACGCCCCGCTCGCTCAGGTTGAGCAGCACCTGGTTGATCGGTTCCCGCAGGGGACTGTCCGCCAGCAAACCGAAGCCGTAATTGTTCCGCTCGAACAGCGGACCGACGAGGGCGAGACCCTCCGCACCTCCCTTGTTCAAGTAATAGCGCAGGATGGGCGCGTCGAAGACGACCGCTTGCACAGCGCCTTCTTTTAGGGCGGCGAGACAGTCGGGCACATTCGGTAAAGCTTTCACATTGACCTTCTGTCCGCCGTTCGTGCCGAGCTTCTGCAGCCAGGTCTCGGCCGTGCTGCCGCTGATCGTGGCCACGCGTCGGCCGGGCAAATCACCGGGTCCATTGATGTCGCTGCTGAGGGAATTGACCGTGAGGATGGCGCTGAGCGACGCGGTGAGCAGCGACACGGCGATCACGCTGGCCAGCATCCAGATGGTTGCGACAATGCGCCCGCCCAAGCCGACCGGGCCTTTGTTGTCCGCCCCGCCCACAAGGAAAATACTCACCGTCCACCAGAACGATTCGCCGAGGCCTGCTAGGTAGGACCGGGGCCACATCTCCTCGTTGACCGCATGTTCGTAGAGCCAGACGAGGTGCGAGATGACAAACATGATGAACAGCGCGATGGCCGTGCCGACGAGCAACTGCCAGGTGAAGAGGTTATGGACCAAGGCCCAGATCGAATCGGCGAATCCCCCACCCTGCTGGGAGACCGCGATTTGCAGGCCGGATTCGTAAAAGGGCTGGGAAAAATCAATGACCTTCTCTCGCTCGGCCGTGATGCTGAGCGCCCCGACACCCACATCCGCCGTCCGGTTTTGCACCGCTCCCACCATTTCCTTCGCGCTTCCCACCACGGTCGTGCCAAAGTCGAGCTTCAGTTCGGCGGCCACCTGTTCCCACAGATCCATGGCAAACCCCGTCCACCGCCCGTCTTTCTCGAACGAAAACGGCTCGATGTCGCGTGTGACCACGCGAACAGTTTCAGCGGATACCTGGCCAATGAGGGCGCCGAGCAAGACGGTGGAGAGAAGGAGAAGACGCATAAGAATGACCACGGATGTTGCGCCCGCCAACCCCGGAGTCAAGCGAGCACCTTGCGCCGCCGGGGGCGGCCTCGCGGCCTTTGGTCAAAAACCGGTGGCCCTCAAAACCCTCTTCAAGCAACTCTCAACTCCGTCATGGCTCCCGCATCCGCACTTGCGGGCTGGCCGGCATGTCCGCCTCGGAAACACCGTGATCGGCCCGCAACTCCGCTCCGAGGGCGAGGATCGACGCGGCGAGCCTGGCCTCCAGATCCTGTCGCGCCTTGGTTTTGGGCCAGGCCGGGTCGATTTTCAAGGGCGCGCCAACCGCCACCCACAGCGGCGTGGCCCGGAACCGTCGCCAATTTCTGGCCTTGTATAAACGATCAGATCCGACCACCACGCAGGGAACGATCGGCACGCCCGCCATTTGCGCGAGCGCGGCGGCACCCGGCTTGAGCGGCGCGCCACTAAGGACCGATCGGGCCCCGTCACGAATTCCCCCCTCCGGATAAATTCCCACCACGTGGCCGCGATGGAGCCGCGCCAGGGCGGTGCGAACCGCCCCAATGTCCGCCTTGCTCCGATCAGTCGGAAATGCATCCACCGAACGGAAGTAGGCCGCCGCCAGCGGATGCTGAAAGAGCTCGACCACGGCCATCCAATCGATCTTGAAGGGAAGCATCGAAGTGATGACCGGCGGGTCGAAGTGACTGATGTGATTCGAGGCCAGCAAGAACGGCCCGTTCAGACCGACCAACCTCGCGAGGCCGACGAGACGCCGCCGCGTGAGGAGCGGAAACAAGCCGTTCAAGACCGACCTGCTCACAGTGTATCCAAAACTTCCCACGTCCCGATTTAATGCCCCGCCGCCCTCCAATCAAGCTGACGCTCCGCTCCACGGGAAAGCGCGGACCAGTGAACGCCAAACCCCTCACCAAAAGTCCCACTCTTTGTGCTCTTCGTTACCTTCTGTAAAAAAGTTCTGTCCCTGGCCGGGCCATGGATCAAAAGGCCAGACGTTGGAGACCCGGAATGAGATCGAAGTGAATGTCGTTGCTGAGGAGGGGAGGTTCGAGTTCGACCGTCAGGGCTGCGATCCAGAGATCGTTGGCTGGGATCGGTGTGCCCTCTGGCCATCCTCGTTTCAACCAAGATCGCTTTCTGGAACCGTGTATGACGGAAGCGGACTATTTCAGCGTCAGACCCTGAGGTCTTTCGCGGGAGTCGTGATCGGGTCGGTCGTATTGTCGTTCAAGAAGCGGTGAATGAGGCCGCCTAAGATGGCACCGAGAATGGGAGCAATCCAGAACAGCCAGAGCTGCGAGATGGCCCAGCCGCCGGCAAAGACGGCCACCGCCGTGCTGCGGGCCGGGTTCACCGAGGTGTTAGTCACAGGAATGCTGATGAGGTGAATCAGGGTCAGCCCGAGCCCGATGGCGATCGGCGCAAAACCCACGGGAACCCTTTTGTCCGTGGAACCGAGAATGATGACGAGAAAGAACAACGTCAGGACCACCTCGATGACCAAGGCCGCCAGCAGCGAATATCCGCCGGGGGAATGCTCACCGTAGCCGTTGGAGGCAAAACCGGCCGTCACATCGAATCCCGCCTTGCCACTGGCGATCAAAAACAAAACCCAACCTGCGGCGATACCGCCCAAAACCTGCGCGATGATATAAGGAAGCAGTTCCCTGCCCGAAAAACGTCCTCCCACCCACAGCCCGATCGAAACCGCAGGATTCAGATGGCAACCGGAAATATGTCCGATCGCGTAGGCCATGGTCAAAACAGTCAGTCCAAAGGCCAGTGATACACCCACAAACTTGATTCCCAGCTCGGGAAAACCCGCCGCCAAGACCGCACTCCCGCATCCGCCAAACACGAGCCAAAAAGTTCCAATGAATTCTGCCGACAATTTTTTCGTCATATACAGGCAATTCCAACACAGACGTTTTCGCGTTGTCAAATTGTTTCTGTTGCGTGTGGGGCCACGGGGTCAGGCATAAAATGTTGCTTTCTTGGCTCTCAGACAGCCTCTGAGCGGTCAGAGATCAAGGCCCAAAGCTGCAGAGCGGTAAATCGAGCGTGGCGGAAGTAGCAGCATGAACCGCAACAACATGACGTGGAGCGCCCCCGCCGTCATGCCGCGGAGAATGGCGTGATGTCACAGACGGCGGAGGTATGACCGAAAGTTGTGGTTGAGAAAAAGATCGCAGGTGAATCTGACGGG
>JBMOJP010000189.1:0-2049 GCA_049315725.1 Chthoniobacterales bacterium
GAGCGAGGGAGCAGGATTTGAGGATGTTAATGATTGGTGACTGAGCAATTGGCATCCGATGACACTACTGCTCTCCGGGAAATTGTCTTGTGCGCCGCCGTCCAAGGAATTGAACGATTCCGTTCTGCGAAGTGGCCCCTTTGGCTGGCGGCTTTACAGGAGGTGAAGAGAATGCTGGGTGATGGTGTTTACTTTGGGCTGTTTCGCCCGCTGAGAAAAAATGTCCAGATGGGCACGCCGCGGGAGAACCCTGTTGGCGGGCTTCCTCGTCTTTGATCTTTCGGCGAGCGATCCCGTGCTGGACCAGTGACATGTGGGACTGCTTGGTCCGGATGCGAAAGCGTCAGCTCGTCATCGGCGAAGGGGTGCAAAAATAGCCGGGGCAGAATTCTGGCTCACGATCAGCGGCGAGTTTGTCGGACGTCTCTGGCAGCAATGGGAGGGGCGCTTGGCCATCCAACCGCTGGCGGTCGGCGATCCGGCAGTTTTCGGCCGGAATTTCGAGCGGTTCCTCCGCGGCGTCATGAACGATGGACGCGGAACCCCCGGCAGCAGCATCCGTCAACCTCTGACCTGGGCAGCCGCCGGCTTCGCACAGCTAGGCGGCTTCGTGGAGGACAACCTCCAGGAATCAGCGCCCCCGGGCAGCGATAACATCGCAGAACGCGCGCGCCGCTACATCTGGAACCACAGCCACCGCTCGCTGGGCGTGCCACACATTGCAGCGGCCACAGGAGTCACGCGACGCACTATGGAACGTCATTTCGCCTTGGCGGTGGGCAGGAGCGTGCGGCAGGAGGTGGAGACTGCCGTCGCAAACGGCGGAACGTGTTGCTCGGGCCCAGTCCCAGAACTCAGGAAACGTCCGTAGCCCGATCCAGTTGGCCCCGGGCGAAATGGTATTGCGTGGCGTAGCGCAGGGACGGAGGGGCCATTCGCCGCAGCCATGGCAGAGTGTGATCAAGGGCTTTCCACGATCTGCTTTGGCTGGAAGGCGCAGGAAATCCCAGACGCTCGCGCAAGGATCCAGGAATGTATTCCAGACTGAGTTCCCGGAAGATGGGCGACAGAGCCCGCATCGTCCACGGAGCGTCGGGCCGAATCACCGCGCGGGCCACCTCGCCGCACAGCGGATGCGATCCGAGCAGGGATCCCTCGATCATGCTCTGCCAATAGTCTTTGAACTCCGGCCAGGTTCTAGGCAGTAGTTCGGGGCTGAGGCCGAAGACCTCGCCGAACCGCGCGTTTTCTTCGAGAAATTGGTTCAGTTCTTTTTCCGTCAACGGCCCGACAAAACGGCGGAACATATTCGTGCTGGCCATGATAAGCGTGGCAAGAACCCAGAGTTGTGCGTCGGGGTCGAAGGCCGAGTAGGGGGCTGGACTTTTCCCCTGCACCGGAGCATGAGCGCGGGCGACGACTCCCCTCACCCGATCTACCTCCTCAGCACTTCCAAACGCCACGGCATAAACGGCATCGAGCGTGCGCCGCAGTCTTCCGGTGGAATCGCTGCGAAATTTGCTATGGGCCGCGACACCCATGGCGACCTGCGGATGGGCCACCTGCAACACAGCGGCGGAAGCTCCGCCCAATAAGACAATCCGCTCGCGATTGATTTTCCACATCATCGAGTCTGGAGTAAACGGCTCAAAGGCACTCATGGCTGGGCGGAGGTTTCCTTCTTCAGCAGGGTGTAGGCCTCGATGAGTTGGCGCGAGACCTCCGCCCAATCAGCCTCGGTCATTTTCCCATCCCGGCGTGCGTCGCGATAGGCCATCGCGGTCGTTCGCATGCTGGCCGCCGGCAAAACCACTCCTTCCTCGATGCCGTAAATCGCCCCGGTCAGCTGTGCGATGGTGCCGGCATATTTTTCCGGAGGAACATTCTGACGGCGCTCTTGCCACCATTGGAGCTCCAAGCGGGCCAGATCGTGCACGGCTAGGCGTGAGGGCACGGAATGCTGGATAATGCGATAGTAACTCCGCAACTCGGCCAGGCAGTGCGGGTCGTCGGTGTTTTGGCGAAAGAGCATGGCCGCAGTGGCGGCAT
>JBMOJP010000092.1:0-9046 GCA_049315725.1 Chthoniobacterales bacterium
ACGAAATTGATGTCGAACGTATTCGGCCCGCTGCCGAACGTGTCGGCCTGCGCGGCGGGTTGGATGTTGAGGGTGAATGCGGCGAACAACGCCGCGACGATGGTGATAGCCGGGCTCGGTTTCATATTGACGTAACGCTAATTTGCCCCCCCCCCCGCGCGCGCAAGTCAAAAATCACGAATGACGAACCTGTCACAGAACCCTGCGATGGAGAAACCGCCCTCGTTTTCCTTCCGCGGCTTGCGGGCGGGCGGACGGCCGAGGCGGGAGAGAGTGGCAAGGAACCACTACTCGCCAGAGGGCGAGGGGGAGGGCAAGATCAGCCCTTCACGGTGCCCCCGCCGAAAACGAACTCGGCCGCCTGTTGGACATCCTTGTCCCCGCGGCCGGAAAGATTGACGAGGATGATTTGATCCTGGGCCATCTTGGGCGCGATTTTGATCGCGTGGGCCACGGCGTGGGCGCTTTCCAGCGCGGGAATGATGCCCTCGATTTTGGCCAGTGTCTGAAACGCCTCGAGGGCCTCGTCATCGGTGGCGAAGTCGTATTCCACCCGTCCGGCATCACGCAGGTAGCTGTGCTCGGGACCGACGGCGGCATAGTCGAGGCCGGCGGAGACCGAATGAGTCAACTCGATCTGTCCGTCCTCATCGGCGAGGAGAAACGTTTTGCATCCCTGCAGGACGCCGAGTTTGCCGCCTTGGAATCGCGCGGCGTGGCGTCCGGGTTTGATCCCTTCGCCCCCCGCTTCGACGCCCACCATGCGGACGTCTTTGTCCTCGAGGAACGGATAGAAAAGTCCGATGGCATTGCTCCCGCCGCCGACGCAGGCGACGAGCAGATCCGGTAACCGCTCCTCGCGCTCGAGGATCTGGCGCCGCGATTCCTCGCCGATCACACGATGGAAATTGCGGACCATCATGGGATACGGGTGCGCGCCGTAGGCGGTGCCAAGGATGTAATGGGTCGAGCGGACATGGGTGACCCAGTCGCGCATGGCTTCGTTGACGGCTTCCTTGAGCGTGGCCTGACCGGCGGTGACCGGGACGACCTTGGCCCCGAGGAATTTCATTCGCGTGACATTGAGCGCCTGGCGCTTCATGTCCACCTCGCCCATGTAAACCACGCATTCCAAACCGAAGCGTGCGGCCGCAGTGGCCGTGGCCACACCATGCTGACCGGCGCCGGTTTCCGCGATGACGCGCTTCTTGCCCATGCGGCGGGCGAGAAGGATCTGGCCCATGGCGTTGTTGATCTTGTGCGCGCCGGTGTGCAGCAGATCTTCGCGTTTGAGATAAATCTTGGCCCCGCCGAGCTGGGCGGTCAGGCGTTCAGCCAGGTAAAGCGGTGTCGGGCGTCCCACGAATTCCCGCAAGAGCTGGTCCAACTCGAGGCGAAACGCCGGATCCCTGCGCGCTGCTTCGTAGGCTTCAGTCAGCTCCTCCAGCGCAGTCATGAGTGTCTCGGGAACAAAGATGCCGCCATAGGGACCGAAGTGGCCCCCGGCGTCGGGCTGGGTGGTGAAAGCAGGCGCGGACATGGAGTTTTAACTATGCCTTTGGTTGAGGATTCTGGCAATGGCCCGGCGATGCGGCGACGGCAGCGCGAGGGTCGGCAGATCTGTGAAAAGAAACGCCTGACGGGGCTCGTCAGACGCGGCCAAGTGCGAGCGCCGGGCCTCGTGAACCCGCAACGCGACACGCTCCCGCACAATGCTGTAGGTGAGTTCCAACACGGGATGACCAGCCGAAGGCGTGGGCAAAGGCGGCAGACGCCAAAGCCCGGTCCATCGCCGGGATTTGCTTTGCTGCAAAAGAACCGCGCCACCTTTGCTGATCCACGCCGCGTGTTCGGTGCGGGCCTCGATCGCCTTGCGCGGCGCTTTGACCGGCAGGCTTTCGGGAGTTTTCGCGGCGCAAAATTCTTTCACCGGGCAAAGCAGACAATCCGGCCGGCCCGCGCGGCAGACCAGCGCCCCCAGTTCCATCAGCGCGGAGACAAACTCCCGCCCACCCTTCGGCGGCAGCAGGGATTCCATCCGCGCCCGCACCGACGCCCGCCCCCGGGCCGCATCGACCGGCTGACGAAGATCAAACAAACGGGCGATGACGCGGATGGTGTTGGCATCGAGCACCGGCACCGGTTCGTCGTAGGCAAAAGCCCGCACCGCCTGGGCGGTGTAGTCACCAAGACCCGGCAAAGCCCGCAGGGTTTCGTAGTCGCGCGGAAGAACCCCGTCGGGCACGCTGACGAGCAAGCGCGCTGCGGCGTGGAGATTTCTCGCCCGGCGGTAGTAACCCAATCCCTGCCAGAGTCCCAGGACCTCCGCTTCCTCCGCCGCGGCCAGTTCGTGCACGGAGGGAAATCGCGCCATCCACCGCTCGAAGTAAGGCACGACAGCCGTCACCGTCGTTTGCTGCAGCATCATTTCGCTGACCAGAATCGCGTAGGGATCATGCGTCCGCCGCCACGGCAAATCCCGGCCGTGGCGTTGAAACCACCGACGCAGCCGGCGGGAGAATTCCTGCTTTTTCCGCAGCACGTCGTGCGCCGGCATCCGCTAAGGCTTCCCGCCAAGACCGGTTTCGGTCTGCGAGGGCGCTGTTGGAATGACCACGGGATCGGGCACCACCGCGGGCGAGGAGTTCCACGCCGGGGCCCACGTTGAGCGGCTGGCTGTCGTGGCCCATGGGCGGCCAGCGAACACCGCACGCGATCCCCACCCACTGGGGGAGGCCCAGCCAAACGGCCGCCCGGCCCGCGCCGGAATCGAAACAAAGCGCCAGGAAGGGCCGCCGGCGGTCCAGACCAGGCCCGGGGCGGAACGGCCGGGCGCAGACCGCTGGATCCAGATGCTCTGGGCGGGCCCCTGCGCGGCCACGCCGAGGCTGAGAATGAGAGCGGTAAGAGCAGTTTTCATGATCCCAACCTTCCACGATGAATGAAGGCCAAGCCGGGATGGAAGGCAAGCGGGGGCGTGATTCCGCGTGCCCCGGGGGGCTTTCCAGTGTAACAACCCGGCGTGGATCGGTGGCTTGTTTTTTACGAAGATCGCCCGGCGCTGACCCGCACGGTTGAAAGCAAGACGGCGCTGGATGCAGCCAAGGACTTCGCCCTGCTCTCGCCGCGCGGGGACGATTGTGCCGTGGTGGTGGCGCGGGAGGCTGAAGCGGGACGGCAGGAATTTTTTGAGCGCCGGAGCGGGGTGTTTTCCGCGAGAGAACTGCCTCCCGATCCGCCGCCCCTCCCGCCGGGCACCGCACCCGCGGATGGGGTCGCGGCCGCCCGGCCCACCGCCGAACGCGAGGTGGTCCGCCCCAAAGCTTATCTGCTCTCGGACAACTGGCCGACCGGCGGCTATCACGGATGGCTGGTTTCCAACAGCTTCCTCAAGCGCGCGCTGGCCGTGGCAGGCTATTCTTTCGTCGGCTCCGCCCTGATCACGCTGACCCTCTGGTTGCTCTTCCTTGGCGGCCTCGTAGGGTGCTGGGCGCTGGTAACTATCTTCGGCCACCGCTGAGCCATGCCTCCCCTCCGCTCCCACACCGTGGCCCTGACGGCCGACCAGGCGCAGGCGCTGCGAGGCCTGATGATCGAGCAGGGTTTCAAATTCGAGCCGCGGCCTTACACCATCTATTTTGGCCAGAAGCCCGGACTGACCGTGGCGGTCTACGAGAAAGGCCCGAAGGCGGTCATCCAAGGCAAGGAGACCCAGGAATTTGTCGAGTTCACGCTTGAACCCGCTGTGCTGGGGGAAGCCAAACTCGGCTACGAGGAGTTGCATCACCCGGAACGGTTCGCCCCGCACTTCGGCATCGATGAAAGCGGCAAGGGCGACTTTTTTGGCCCGCTGGTCATTGCCGGTGTCTACACCGATGAAAGCATCGCCCGGCACCTGCTCGAGGCGGGCATCCGCGACAGCAAATCCATCGGTTCGGACGCGCAGATCCGCAAACTCGCGGAGGTCGTGCGCGCCACGCCCGGGCTGATCAGCGAAACCATCGTCGTCTCCCCCGAGCGCTACAATCCGCTCTACGAAAAGATCGGCAACCTCAACCGTCTCCTCGCGTGGGGTCACGCGCGCGTGATCGAGAACCTGTGCGAGCGAAAGCCAGGCTGCCCTTCAGCCCTGAGCGACCAGTTTGCCAATCCGCGCGTGCTCGAACGCGCGCTGATGGCCAAAGGAAAAACCATCATCCTCCGCCAGCAGACCAAAGCGGAGAGCGACTACGCCGTGGCCGCCGCCTCGATCCTTGCGCGGGAGAAATTCATCGACTGGCTGGCTGCGGCGGAAAAACGCTGGGGCGCAAAATTTCCCAAGGGCGCCTCCGGCGCGGTGCTCGAAGCGGCCCGGGCGCTCGTCCAACAACACGGTCCGGACGCCCTGCACACCACGGCCAAACTGCATTTCAAAACGACCGCGCAAGCCCTGGCCTGAAAAATCCAGCTGAACCTGCGCCAGACCCGCGCTAGGTTGACGCCCAATGAAAGCCGCTCTCGCCATCGCCCTGCTGGCCGCGTTCCATTTGGTCAACCTCATGGACAGCCACGCCGCATCCCCCACCCTCGTGGGATCCTCTTGGATCGTCACGGATCTGGCGGGCACCGCCCCGCTGACCGACGCGCCCATGACCTTCGCGTTCGACGCGGAGGGGAACATCAGCGGGAACGCTTCGTGCAACCGATTCGGGGGCCGCAGCCTCATTGAGGGAGACCGGATCACGATCTCGCGCGTCCGCGCCACGCGCCGCTACGGTCCGCAGGACCAGATGGAGCAGGAGCAGCGGTTTCTCGTGCTGCTGCAAGCCGCGCAATCGTGGGCATTGACCGCCGAGGACAACCTGATCCTGACCGGCCCGGAGGGCAGCATCCAAGCCAAGCGGCAACCTGCGAAGGAATAAATCTCTCCCCCACGGGGTTGCGGCGGGAAAATTTCAAGGACGGGCCCCAAGGACATGGGACGCCCTCGTCCCACACGACCAGACTGCGCGCGCAGCGCGGAAACTTATCCCCAGGCCCGAGGGCGGGCCATCTCCTTGAACTCCAGTGCGGGTGCTGCGGACGGCTGGGCCTGCCGGTCCCGACCATGGAAAAACGAAAAACCCCGCGACCTTGCGGTCGCGGGGTTCAAAGTTGGGAGTGGGAGCTCGCCACGCTCTCTTTCCCGGTCACTGACAATTTGGCGCTCAGCCTATGGGGGTTGGCTGTCAGTTCCCCGACGCTGTTCTCCACGGCAAGCGGAGCTATCGGTCTCGCAGCAGGACCGTCCCACCTGTCACTAGGCGGAAGTTTTGGGTGAGGCCTCTTTGCCCGGTTCGGAAACCACCTGCCGGTGGCTTCGCGCCGGACACGGATCTGGCACGTCTGCAAATCGCTCGCACCATTTCCGGTTTACTCCCGGGACGGCCCCCGCTTTTGGCGGGGCGTTGGCCCGGGATGACGGGTCTGACCTCTTATCCCTCAAGTTGCTTTTCTTTTGCAGTCGGGCGACCGCGTTTTCACGACCGCCCGCGTTCAGGAGGTTGACCAAGCTTTGCCAGGCTCGTTTTCCTCCACGCCGTCCGCGCCTCCTTGCGTTTCCCCCGTGCGACCGGGGGATCTTCCGGCGGGGTTGTCCCGCCAAGGCGCGTTCGCCGTGCTGGTTCGCAGTAGCAACTCCAACCTTAACTGGATCAGGTCACTGCGTTTCCTCCGCGGGCCGAAACATCCCGCAGATTCTCACTCGGCTCGGCAGCAGTTTCTCATTGCCACCCGCCGCGGAATTCCCTGTTCGCATGCCGCACCGGTGCGACCCGGCACGGGGGAATCCGTGAGCTATGCCCCGCTCGTCATGCCGTTTCCAGCACTTCTCGCAGGGAGCCAGGCACACCAACTGCACCCGGCCTTTCTCCGGTTTGACCCGGAATTATCTCGGGGCTTCCCGTCCCGTCTCCGCCGCTTGCGCGCCGCCGACATTTCGTTCCACCCTCGTGCTGTCAAAGAACGTGGAAAGCTTCGCACGAGCACGCCAGAGCGTCAAGAGATTTTTTCGGTAAATTATTGATGGTGAACTGTTTGTGAATATACTGTGAACAACGAAACCAATTCGCTCGCGTTGAACATCTTGCGCACACCAAGTTGTTCACCACGCGGTGCTTCGCTCTTCGATTCGCGAAAAAAGACCTTCACGCCGCAGAGTTTTTTTTGTCACACGCCACAAGTCACGCCCCACATCTCCGAACGTTTGCGCTGGTATGAAAGTGTCCAAGCCGACAGGATAACCATTCGCTCCGGAGCCAATTCCGCAGCCGCCAACCCCGCAGTTTTTTCCCGTGTATACGCAGAACGAAAAAGTCGAACCCATCGATGTCGCCGAGGAGATGTCCCGCTCCTTTCTCGACTACTCCATGTCCGTCATCATCTCCCGCGCGCTGCCCGATGTGCGCGACGGATTGAAGCCGGCCCAGCGCCGCATCCTTTACGCGATGCACGACCTGCGCCTTTTCCCCGGGAAGCAGCACATCAAGTGCGCGAAGATCTGCGGCGACACGAGCGGCAACTACCATCCGCACGGCGAGGCCGTCATCTACCCAACGCTCGTCCACATGGCGCAGGCCTGGGCCATGCGCGAAACGCTGATCGATGGACAGGGCAACTTCGGTTCGGTCGAAGGCGATCCGCCGGCGGCCATGCGTTACACCGAGGCACGTCTGACCCATCTCGGGACGGCCCTGATGGCCGACATGGAGAAGTCCACGGTCGATTTCGTGCCCAATTATGACGAGCGCCTGACCGAGCCGGTGGTTTTCCCCGCCGCCTTCCCCAACCTTTTGGTCAACGGTGGCACGGGCATCGCCGTGGGCATGGCGACCAACATGCCGCCGCACAATCTCGGCGAAATCATTGACGCCATCTGCGCGCAGATCGACCGGCCCGACATCACGCTCGACGGGCTGATGAAGCATGTGAAGGGCCCGGATTTTCCCACCGGCTGCCAACTGTGCGGCGTGGCCGGCATCCGGCAGTATTTCGAAACCGGGCGCGGCTCGGTCAAGGTCCGCGGCAAAGCCGGGGTCGAGGAACTCAAGGGCAACCGCGAGCAGATCGTCATCACCGAGATCCCCTACAACGTCAACCGCGCCACGCTGGTCGAGCGCATCGCCGACCTCGTCAACCAGAAGACGATCACCGACATCAGCGCGATCCGCGACGAGTCCGACGAGAATACCCGCGTGGTCGTCGAGCTGAAGCGCGACGCGAATCCGAAGGTTGTCATCAACAATCTCTACAAGCACACCGCGCTGGAGTCGTCCTTCGCCGTGACCATGCTGGCCATCGACCGGGGCAAGCCGAAGCTGCTTTCCCTCAAGGAAGCCATCGCCTGCTACATTGAGCACCGCCGCGAGGTCGTGCTGCGCCGCACCCGCCATCTCCTGGGCGAGGCCGAGGTGCGGGCCGAGAAACTCGAAGCCTTCCTCATCGCCCTGGCCAACCTGGACGACTTCATCCGCATCATCCGCGGGTCGAAAAACCGCGAAGAGGCCAAGGTCAAACTGCTGGCCTTCGAATTCACCCGCAAACAGATCGAAAAGTTCGGGATCAAGATCCGCAGCGAGCAGCGCCTGACCGACGGCGAGTATCTCCTGAGCGAGCAGCAGGTGGACGACATCCTTGAACTGCGCCTCTACCAGTTGACTGGGATGGAGACCGACAAGGTCCTGGCCGAATACGCCCAACTGCTCTCCACCATCGAGGACCTCCTCGACATTCTGGCCCGCGAGGAGCGCGTGCTCGAGATCATCAAGGCCGAACTGCGGGAAATTCGCGCGAAATATGCCGGCGAGCGCCTGACCGACATCGTGCCGGACGAGGGCGAGATCAACATCGAGGACCTGATCACCAACGAGGGCTGCATCATCACGGTGACCCACCGCGGTTTCATCAAGCGCACCGCGGTGAGCGCCTACCGGGCGCAGAAGCGCGGAGGCAAGGGCGTCATTGGCATGCAGACGCGCGAGGCGGCGAAGGAAAGCGAGGAGGATGATTTCGTCGAACACCTCTTCACCGCCAGCACGCACGACTACCTCGTCTTTTTCACCAAGAAGGGACGCTGCTATGTCGAGAAGGCCTACGAGATTCCCGAGATGGGACGCTCGGCCAAGGGCCGCTCGATCGCCAACCTCCTCGAGTTCAAACCCGGCGAGGAAATCGCCGCCGTCCTGCGTGTGGCCAACAAGAGCGGCGCGGGCAAGGACGAGACGTGGGACGAAAATCTGCACATCCTCTTCGCCACCCAGACCGGAGTGATCAAGAAGACGAATCTTTCGGCCTACCGCAACATCCGCAAGGGCGGCATCATCGCGATCAACATCGAAGAGGGCGACGAACTCATCGAGGTCCTCATGACCAACGGGCAGAACGAAATTGTCCTCATCACAAAGGACGGCATGAGCATCCGCTTCAGCGAGGAGGACATCCGCGACATGGGCCGCACCGCCACCGGCGTGTGGGGCATTCGCCCGGACAAGGGTGACCGTGTCATCGGCGCCGCCCTCGTCGTGACCGATACGACTCTGCTCGTCGCCGGCTCCCACGGGGTGGGCAAGCGCACCGAGTTCGACGAATACCGTCTACAGGGCCGCGGGGGCAAGGGCATCATCACGATGAAGGTCACGGACAAGACCGGCGAGGTCGTCTCGGCTCTCAGCGTCCGCGAGACGGACGAAATCATGCTCATCACCTCCAGTGGACAGAGCGTGCGCACCCGCGTCTCCGAAATCCGCATGACCGGCCGCAACGCCCAGGGCGTCCGGCTCATCGGCCTGGCGGAGGGCGAGAAGCTCCAAGCCACGGCCCGCGTGGTCAGCGAGGAGCAGCAGGACGAGGTCGAGATCGCGGAAGGGTAGCGGCCGCGTAGACAGGCCGAAGCCGTGCTCCTTCGGCTTCCAAGCGGAGCGCGGCGTCCCTGACGCGCCGGGAACAGCCGGCCCGGCCAATGCCTCGGGCACCCGACCCACCTTACTCGGGCTTTCACAAGGAGGTTGATTCGGAGGGCGTCCTGATCTAC
>JBMOJP010000190.1:0-2042 GCA_049315725.1 Chthoniobacterales bacterium
CAAACCAGAGGCTCTTGCTGTTGTAGCATTCCACAATTCCGTGGAAGGCCATGAACTCAAGGTCGTCTTGATGCGCCCCGATGCCGAGGTGGGTGACGCGGGACAGGGCGGCGTCTTCGGCAACGCCGTCAGGGATGTAAACGGAATGGCTGGGCTGGCTGAAGTTCATAGGGGGAGAAAGGACGACCGATTGTTTGTGGGTGGAAATGGACAGGGACGCATGGCGGCTTCAGACATTTAGCGAGGGCAAGCTGGCGGCGGCCACGGCTTGGCCGACGCGCCGGCTCTTTTCATCCGGCAGGTGCAGTTCGATTTGGCCTGAAAGTTCAGGGTAGTCCCGCCTGAGCACTTCGCGTGCTTGGTCGAGGAGGATACCGCCCCCCCGACCTGTGGTCACACGGCCAAGGACCAGCACATGCCGGATGTCATAGAATCCGGCGTAGAGCGGCAGGGCATGACCGAGGTAAACACCGATGGTTTCGTAGATCGACCGTGCCGCGGAGGTCTCCTCGGCCATGAGGGCTTGCACCTGCTTGAGGCGCTCGGGCAGTGTGAGCTCGGCCGCAACCGGAACACCAGCGGCGGGCAGGAGCTTGTTCACGGCCTGCTGTGAAAAATACAAAGCCCCCACCCCACGGTCGCCCGACCACTCATCGGCGGCAGCCTCGGGGTTGAGGTCGACGGGAGCAAAGGCAAGTTCGTTGAGCCATCCCGTCATCTTGCCAGCGGGGTTGATGTAGCCGGCCGCCTCGCTGGAACCCATCGCGATGCCGAGGAGACCGGTCACGCCCAGCGACATCGCCCCGGCCAGCGCCGTGACATCACCATCATTGGCTACCTCGAGTGGCACGCCCCACTCCTCGCGTAGACGCAGGAAGAGATTGCGGGCCTGCGGCAGCTTGTCCTCCGGAATGGAACGCAGCAGCGAAGCCACCATGAAGCGGTTGTCCACGATCACCCCGGCGGAACTGCCGCCGATGGCGTCGACCCGCGGGAGATGCTCCGCGGCGCGGCGCAAACCTTCGTTGAGATGCTGGTAAAGATACTCCGGGTCGGCTTGGTCCTTCGGGTTCCACGGAAACTCGTCGCTGTAAACCGCCTCGCCGTTGCGGACCGCCGCCACCTTGTAATCGCTCGCCCCGAGGTCGAAACCGATGCGGCACCTATCCAGGTTGCCACCCAGAATTTTCTCAGACTCGACTGCGCCCGGCACATCAGCAGGGGTTTCGGCCGGCACGACCACGAACTCCCGCCCGTAGACCCGGCTCATGAGGTCGACATCGAAAGCGCGCGCCCCACCCGGCCGGAAGGCCTCCGCCAACGCCGCGGCAACCCCCGAATCCTCCGCCCAAACATGCAGGCGCCATCCACCACGCGACCAGAGGAAGAACTTCGTCAACCGCTCGGCGTGGCGGCGGCGCGTCTCCGCATCGCCCTGCGACAACCGGGCCGAGAAGGTCGAGATGGCTCCACCCTCGCGCTCGAGGGCGATCTTGAAATCAACTCCGTCGCCCTGTCCGGGACCCAAAGGCTGAAAGCCCCGATCAAGAGTCGGCACGACTGGCACTGGTGTGTTGGAGGAGGTCATATCGTGCTTCCGTTGGATTCGTTATGGTTCATCCAGCTCTCCACTTCCTGAAGGGTTTTGCGCCCGCAGTTGCGCCCGCCCTTGAGCAGTTCGATGACGTTGCCTTGCCGTGCTTCTCTGCGATTGCGGATCCCATGGCGTCCCAACGCGTTGATGGCACGATGCGAGAGCAGTCTGAGCTCAACCGCCCCGCGTAGTGCTTTGCTGCGGTGTCGATGGCGCGAGAGCATGAGGGAGATCGCTTGGGGTGATACGCCCAAGTGCTCGCCAATCTCGCGGAAGGAGTAGCCAAGCCCGCGAAGAACGGCGATCTGGCGCACGCGAACGGGGACTCCGTCCAGATTGATGGGCGGAACGGGAGTGGGATGAACGTCCGTTCCTGAGCGTTCCGACTCGATATTTGGAGGGCTGCCTAAGGATTCGTCCATCCCGGCGGGCCTTGTGCTTAGATGCG
>JBMOJP010000014.1:0-35004 GCA_049315725.1 Chthoniobacterales bacterium
AAAAGCCACCGGCTTGGTATAGCTCTGGAGCCATTTGATGGACGGGTATTGGTCGCGCATGATCCAGCGCACAGGAATCAGCGGGTAGAGGCGCTGGGCGGGCGAGGCCAGGTCGTCGAAAGGTGTTTGCAGGATGAGGCCGCTGACGCGTCCCGGGTTGCGGTTGGCCACGCCGCTGGCCACGCCGGTGCCGAGGGATTCGCCGAAGAGCACGAGGGGTTCGCCTTCGGGCACCGAACGAACCGCCTCGGCTCCCTGGAGCAGAAAGATCTTCTGCGAAGGTTTCCCGGGGCGCGCGCCGTAGCCGGAGTATTCGAAGAGATAGACTGAGAGGGCGTAGTTCGGGGCGGCATCGCGGAAGACCTGGATGTAATCGATCCGCCCGAGCGCCTGGCCGCTGTTGCCGTGAAACAGGATGACCGACGCGCGGGGGCGGGGGTTATTGGCGGCGGCCAGACTGCGGTAGCCGATGAGGTCTCCGGCCTCATTCTGCCAAGGCTCAAGCCCGAAGCGCTCGGCGTGTTGCGCGGCGGCGACGGGGTCGGCGGTGGAGGGATGGTAGATCAAGGAGTCCTGACTAAGAGCGAGGTAGCCGACCATGACCAGCCAGACAAGGAAGGCGAGCACCAAGGCTTTCCGCGCGTAAGACAGCCAGTTCAGGCGATCGGAATGATCTTCCGGCGGGGTCATGATCCGAGGAGTCGCTCATGTTCAAGGATAAGGTAGCGGTCGGTCATTCCGGCGAGATAATCGGCCGCGGCGCGGGGGAGTCCATCGGATTCCACGCGGCGCATGGCCTCCCGGCCGAGCTCCCCGGGACGCGCGAGGTAAGCGGCGAAGACAGCCGCGAGCATGTCGCAGGCCCGCTGGTTGGCTCCGGCCACCTCCGCGTGGAAATACAGGTTCTCGTAAAGAAAGGTGCGCAGTTCTCCGGCCTCGCGCTCGGTCGTTTCGCTATAGCCTATGAGGAGATGCGGGTGCCGCCGCACATCGTCGGCTGTTTGCACGCCGGCCGCCCGGATGCGACCGGCGCTGGATTCGAGGACGTCTTCGATCAGGTGGTTGGAAAGGAGTCGGGCGAGGTTGTGCCGCGCCGATTTGGCTTCCGCCTGATCAAGGGCAACGTCGGCCTGCGCAGCCATCTTGCGGCAGATTTCGACCGCGGCCAGTTGCGACGGGATGATGAAGCCTGCCTCCAGCCCGTCCTGCACGTCGTGCGAGTAGTAGGCAATCTCATCGGCCAAGTCCGCGATCTGACCCTCGAGGCTGGCGCAGGCGTAGGGGCCAAGGTCGGGCGCGGAACGGGAAGACGCATGCTTCTGCACACCTTCAAGCACCTCGAAGGTGAGGTTGAGTCCGTCGAAAC
The DNA here is from genome assembly GCA_049315725.1 of Chthoniobacterales bacterium. GTDB lineage: Bacteria > Verrucomicrobiota > Verrucomicrobiia > Chthoniobacterales > JACTMZ01 > JACTMZ01. The sequence goes on from JBMOJP010000014.1 coordinate 1,367, forward strand.
CATCGTAAGGACTCTCCAGCAGGGTCACAACGCGGAGGCTCTGGTCGTTGTGGTCGAAGCCGCCATGGCCTTGGAGCAAACGGTTGAGCGTCTCCTCCCCGGAATGGCCGAACGGCGAATGTCCGAGGTCGTGAGCCAGTGCCACCGCTTCGGCCAGATCCTCGTTCAAGCCGAGGGCACGGGCCAGCGTGCGGCTGATCGAAGCCACTTCCATCGTGTGGGTCAGTCGGGTGCGGTAGTGATCACCGGTGCCGTTGAGGAAAACCTGGGTCTTGTATTCGAGGCGGCGAAAGGCCGCCGAATGAATGAGGCGGGCCACATCGCGTTGATACTCGCTGCGCCAGCGGTGGGAGGGCTGGGGGTGGAGGCGTCCGCGGGTTGCGCCCGACTGCTGGGCGAATGTGGCCAGCGTGCGCTTCTCGCCCTTCTCCGTGTCTTCGCGTGTGCGCAGAATCTCCATGGTTCAGTCCACCCGCAGATTCGTCGCCGGGTCGAAGAGCAGAAGGCGCGAGGGATCCACGCGGAAGAGCATGCGGTGCCCGGCCTCGCGGGGATCCACCGTATGCCGGCTCCGGCAGATCAGGGTGTTGCCGCCCGTTTGCAGGTAGCAGAAGGAATCCGCGCCGGTGGTTTCCACGATGTCGAGGTGAGCCGGAAAGGTGGAGGCATCGGGAATTTCGCCGGGCCGCAAGGGTTGAAAACTTTCCGGGCGCAATCCGAGCAGCATCTGCTTGTCGAGCAGGCGCCCCAGGTCCTTGCGCGGGGCGATCTCGATCTCGAATGAACCGCCGCCGGATTCACGAAAGACGAGGCGGGAGGACTCGCGCGCGTGCAGGGTGCCGCGGATGAAGTTGATCGAGGGGCTGCCGAGGAAGCCGGCGACGAAGGTGTTGATCGGGTGCTGGTAGAGATCGAGGGGCGGACCGGACTGCTGGATGCTGCCGTCGTTCAGCAGGGCGACACTGCTGCCCATCGTCATGGCCTCGGCCTGGTCGTGCGTGACGTAGATGACCGTCGTTTGCAGCCGTTGGTGGAGTTTGACCAACTCGGCCCGCATCTGGCCGCGCATTTTGACGTCAAGGTTGGAGAGGGGCTCGTCGAACAGGAAAACGCGGGGCTGCCGCACGATCGCGCGCCCCAGCGCGACCCGCTGCTGCTGCCCGCCCGAGAGGTCGCGGGGCCGGCGGTCGAGCAAATCTTCCAAGCCAAGAATGGCGGCGGCTTCGCGGACGCGGCGGGTGACCTCCGCGGGCGGGAAGCGCCGGACCTGCAGGCCGAAGGCCAAGTTCTGGCCCGCAGTCAGATGCGGGTAGAGGGCATAATTCTGGAAAACCATGGTGACATCGCGGTCGCCCGGCGGGAGGTCGTTGACCTTGTGGCCGCCGATGAGGATGCGCCCGGAGGTCACGCTCTCCAGGCCGGCGATCATCCGCAGGGTGGTGGTTTTCCCGCAGCCGGACGGCCCCAGCAACACGACGAAAGAGCGATCGGCCACCTCGAGCGAGAGGTCGAGCACAGCGGGGATTTCCTCGCCCCTCCGGCCGCGAAAAATCTTGGTGACGTTTTCTAACGTGACGCTGGCCATGGATGGGACAATCGATGGACACGGACCATCCGCGCCGCAGGCAAATCATGGGCCGACCGCCGCGGCGAAGCGAGCGCAAAGCGGTGGGCCGGTCAGGGCACGCGCACGGGCTTGAGTTTCCAGATGTCGCGGGCGTATTCGGCGATGGTGCGGTCGCTGGAGAATTTGCCGACCCGCGCCGTGTTCAGCACGGCCATTTTGCCCCAGCGGGGCCGGTCGACGAAAGCTTGCGAGACCAGTTCCTGAGCTTGGCAATAGGCGGCAAAGTCCGCCAAGCAGAGGAAGGGGTCATGGTAAAGGAGGTTGTCACGCAACGGGGCCAGGATGTCGCGGCTTTCTCCCTCGGTGAAGTCGCCCGAGGCCAGCCAGTCGAGGACCGCGGCGAGTTCCGGGTCCGCGTGGTAGAGCGCCTGGGGGTTGTAGCCCTTGGCCAGGAGCTTGTGCACATCCTCGACCGTGTTGCCGAAGATGAAGATGTTGTCGTCGCCGACCTCCTCGCGGATCTCGACGTTGGCTCCGTCGAGCGTGCCGATGGTGACCGCGCCGTTGAGGGCGAGCTTCATGTTGCCGGTGCCCGAAGCTTCCTTGCCGGCGGTGGAGATTTGCTCCGAGAGATCGGCCGCCGGCACAATGCGCTGGGCCAGGGAGACCCGGTAATTCGGCATGAAGACCACCTTCAACTTGCCCTTGATCCGGGGGTCGCTGTTGATCTTGGCTCCGACGGCGTTGATCGCCTTGATGATCAGTTTGGCCGTGTCGTAGCCCGGCGCCGCCTTGGCCGCAAAGATGAAAACGCGCGGCGGCATATCGAGGTCGGGGTTTTTGATCAGGCGGCGGTAGAGCCACATGATGTGAAGAAGATTGAGGTGCTGGCGCTTGTATTCGTGCAGGCGCTTGATCTGGACATCGAACATGGCGGCGGGATCGATCTCGACTCCGCATTCGTCCAGCACTCGCTTGGCCAGACGCTCTTTGTTCGCCAGTTTGACCGCCATGAACTCCTCGCGGAAGGAGGCGTCATCGGCCAGCGGCTCGAGCTCGCGCAGCTGGTCGAGGCCGCGCACCCAGCCTGAGCCGATGTTGCGGGTGATCAGGTCGGCCAGGCGGGGGTTGCAGGCCAGGAGCCAGCGCCGCGGGGTGATGCCGTTGGTCTTGTTGTTGATTTTCTCCGGCCACAACGCGTGGAACTCGGGGAAGAGATCCGACTTGATCAACTGGGTGTGCAGCGCGGCCACGCCGTTGACCGAGTGGCTGCCGACCACGCTGAGGTGGCCCATGCGCACCATCTGGTCGTGGTTCTCCTCGATGAGCGAGAGGGTGCGCTTTTTCTCCACGTCGCCGGGCCACTTTTTCTCCACCTCCTCGAGAAACTGTTTGTTGATCTCCAGGATGATCTGGAGGTGGCGCGGGAGGACTTTGCGGAAGAGGCCGACGCTCCAGCGCTCCAACGCCTCGGGCAGGAGGGTGTGGTTGGTGTAGGCGAAAACGCGGGTCACGATGGACCAGGCCTCGTCCCAGGGCCGTCCGTATTCGTCATGGAGCAACCTTTGCAACTCGGGGATGCCGATGGCCGGATGCGTGTCGTTGAGCTGGATGGCGACCTTGTCGGGGAAGGTTTCCCAGTCCGTGTTGTCCTTCTGGAAGCGCCGAATGATGTCGCGGAGCGAGCAGGCGACGAAAAAGTATTGCTGGAGCAGGCGCAGCTCCTTCCCGGCCTCGGTCGTGTCATTCGGGTAAAGGACCTTGCTGATCGTCTCGGCCATGTTTTTCTGCCGCACCGCCTCCTCGTAACCGCCGCGATTGAAAGCCTCGAAGTCAAATTCTTCCGGAGCGCGGGATTCCCACAGACGGAGAAAATTGACCGTTTCCGTGCCGTAGCCCGGAGTGGGAATGTCGTAGGGGACGCCGATGAGTTTGCGGAAACCGACCCAGACGGACCGCGTCTGGCCGAGAGCATCGGAGACGGTCTCGACATGGCCATAGACGGGAATTTCTTGCTGGTGCTGCGGGCGGATGATTTCCCATGGCGATCCGTATTGGTTCCACGCGTCGGGTAACTCGACCTGGTAACCGCGGCGGAACTCCTGCTTGAAGAGGCCGTATTGGTAATGGATGCCGTAGCCGATGGCCGGAAGATCCAAGGTGGCGAGGGAATCAAGGAAGCAGGCGGCCAGGCGGCCGAGACCGCCGTTGCCCAGCGCCATGTCGTATTCTTCGTCCCGGGTGTTCTCCAGCGGGTGCCCGAGGTTGCGGAGGGCCTCCGAGACTTCGTCGAAGACTCCGGCGGCCAGCATGTTGTTGGCGAAGAGGCGGCCCATGAGGAACTCCATGGAAAAATAGTGGATGCGGCGCACGTTGCCCTCGTGGTGCACGGCCAGAGTCTTCATCATGCGGGCGATGATGACGCGCTGGATGGCCATCGAAGTGGCGATCCACCAGTCGCGCCGGGAGGCCGAGACCGAGTCCCGGGCCATGGAATACTTCAACTCGTCGATGATCTGGTTTTCGAATGCAATGGGTTCGGGCTGTTTCATGACTGGGGGTCGAACTTATTGGAGCATGCCCCGTGGGCGAGAAAAAATTCGCGGACCGTCGGGGAGGTGTCTATGGAGAATACGGTGAAACGATCAGGCCCAGACCGTCCCCGACATCCGGTTGTCATTGTCGGAGCAGGCCTGGCTGGGCTGACTTGTGCCAAGGTTTTGGCCGAGGCAGGACGGGCTTTCTTGCTCCTCGAGGCGGCGCCGGCGCCGGGCGGTCGCGTGGTTTCCTCCGCCCGCGCGGACGGCTTTATTCTCGATCGGGGCTTTCAGGTTCTGCTCGATTCCTACCCGACGGCGAGGCGCCACCTCGATCTGGCGGCCCTCGGAGGCGGGCGATTCCGCGCGGGGGCCATGCTCGTCGGGGAGGGGAAACCTCGGTCTCTGGAGAATCCACTGCGGAATCCCGCGTCAATCGTGTCGGAACTGCGCGGAGGAGCCCTTGGGTTCTGGGATTTGTCGCGGCTGGCTTGGCTGACCGCGCGATCGTGCGTCGTCGGCGAGCAGGCGCTTGCGCGTCTGGCGGGCTCGCCGGCCGACGTCTCGTCGGAGGCCCTGCTGCGGCAGTCTGGGCTGAGCGAGGAGTGTCTCGCGCGTTTTGCCCGTCCCTTCTTCGGAGGGGTCCTCCTTGATCCCGAACTCGAAACCAGCGGTGCACTTTTGCGGCAGTATCTCCGGCGTTTTGCCACCGGGCGCGCCTTGTTGCCTGGCCAAGGCATCGGGGCAATTCCAAATCAACTGGCTTCGCGACTTCCTGCCGGCGCGTTGCGGACGCGTTGTCCGGTCCAGGCCCTGCGGTTGGGAGGGGACGAAGGCTCTGTGGTTGTCCTCAGCGACGGCGAAGAGATTCAGGCCGATGCGCTGGTCCTGGCCGTGGATGAGCCCTCGGCTTGCCGTCTGCTCGGTCGCGGGCAGCCCCGAGCGGCACGCTCCACGGCAGTGCACTACTTCTCCGCCGAGCGGGCCTGGTATGATGGCAGCTGGCTGTGCCTGCCGCCTCGGCGCACTGACCAGCCGGTTTTGCACGCCGCCCTGGTAACCAACGTCGCCCCGACGCTCGCCCCGCGCGGGCGTCACCTTTGGAGCATTACGGTCGTGCCCGACCTTCCGGCGGGAGACGATGCAGATCTGGTTGCGGGCATCGTGGCCGGTTGGTTCGGTGCTTCCGCCTCGGAGTTGGATTACCTCGATTTTATCCGGGTGCCCTATGCCGTCCCCCTCCAACCTCCGGGCTACGCTGCGCGTTCTGCCCCGTGGGGCTCTCTTCCCCCCGGGGTGCAGGTGGTTGGCGATGCCGTCAGTGGGGCAAGCATCGAGGCGGCGATGGCTGGCGGCGAGGCTGCGGCCAAGAATTTGATTTCGTCCGCGCCGCTGAACTGATTGTCTGAATGGCTCGCCCGTCGGCATGAACAAAAAGACGCTCCTCACTATTCTTCAGGTCACCGTGACCATCGGCCTGCTTTGGTGGGTTTTTCACGATCCGGACAAACGGCGCGAAATGTGGGAGGCCATCCTGCTCGCGGACTGGCGCTGGATGTGGGCCGGTCTGGGCGTGTTCTTTGCCTGCACGATTCTCGCCACGGTGCGATGGAAGGTTCTCCTCGCCGTGCAGAACATCAACATGTCGTGGCTGCGCACCTGGCAACTATTCATGATCGGCACCTTCTTCAATCTCTTCATGCTCGGATCCACCGGCGGCGACGTGGTGAAGATGTTTCTGACCATGCGTGAGACAAACGAACACAAGGCGGCTGCTTTGCTCAGCGTCTTCATGGATCGGGTCATCGGCATGCTCGCCTTGATCTTTCTCAGCCTTGGTTTTCTTTACTTCCGCTACGACGTGCTCAGCCACACGGCGGGCAGTGCGGCTCTACTCACGGTGTTGCTCTGGCTGCTGGCGGCTGCCATGGCGGTCATCATTGGCATGTTTGGCATCTCGGCGCTCGGTTGGGTGCATTACCTTCCCCCTTGGACCCCGCTGCGGGGCCGGATCGTGGAGCTGACCGTGGCCTGCCACATGTATGCCAAGAGCTGGCGAATGACCATCTGGGCCTTCCTCGTGTCTTTTCCGCTTTTTTCGCTCTTCTTCATCACGTTTTACTGCGCGGCGCGCGCATTCACCGACCAGCTCGGCCTGGTGGACGTATTCTCCGTCCTTCCGATCGTGGCGGTCATCACCGCCATCCCCATCAGCGTGTCCGGCATCGGCCTGCGCGAAAGCCTCTTCGTCTCGCTCCTCGCGCCGTTCGGCATCAGCGCGGCCATGGCCACACTGGTCTCGGTCGCCGGGTTCCTCGTCAATACCATCGGGAGCCTCGCCGGCGGACTCGTATTCCTCTTCTACCGGTCCTCCAATCACGAAGTAATCAACCTCCGCACGATGACCTCTGAAGTTGAGCGTCTGGAGGACAAGATTGAGCACAGCGAATGAATCTGCCTCCGGTTGAGGCGCGAATCACCCTCACTCTCGATGGTCGACTCGCGCTGACCCAAGAGCCACTGGAGACCACGCGGCGATGGCGTCGGCGTGATGCGCTGCTCACGCAGAAGCGCGGAGACCGTATCCCCGTCGGACCACTCGTTGTCTTGCGGAAGCGAGGCAGCGCGATTCGTCCGGTCTTGGAGAACCTCGCCCGCACGCACCGGATCAGGCGGGTGATCTGCGGGGGAGAACCAGCACTGCTCAAGGCTTTGGTCGAAAAGGAATTGCTTTCAGTTGTGCACGTCCTGTTCACGCCAGTCATCGCGGGGGGCACCCGTCGGCCGACCCTCCTCGGCCCCGCCGCGAACTCGCTTCTGCCGCATTCGGTGTCGCTTAAATTGGAGCGCTTCTCCACGGCCGGAGGCCAGGCCCGCGCAACCTTCCGCGTCCTCCGCGCGAAGAATTAGACTTTCGTCGGCCTGGACCCCCGGCTATGTCTTACCGATGCCTTCGCAAGATCCCCAAGATGTATTTGTCCGCAACATGATCATCATCGCCTCGACCGTGGCGGCCTTGGGCCTGCTCACCGTCGGCACCGTGGTTACGGTCCTGATCTCCGCCAATTTCAACATCCTCAATTGGATGGAATAGGAAAAAAGGGATTGCCGTGCGAGCTGTCGGCCGCTAGTGTTTCCCTCTTATGCCGAAATCGGTCGCCCGCAGAAAAACCAAAAAAGCCGTAGCCAAGCGTTTCAAGATCACGGGGACCGGCAAAGTCCTCCGCGCTCAAGCCTCCCGCCGCCACTTGTTGTCGTCGAAAAGCTCCAAGCGCAAGCGCCAACTCGCCAAGAATGTCCTCGTGGACAAAACGGACGTGAAGCGTATCAAGGAAAACCTGCCCTTCGGCTAGCGACCGAAACCGGCCACCGCGCCTGGCCCCGCGTTTCGGGGCTCACGGGATGGATGAGGTGCGGGGCCCAACAACGAAACGATCTGTCCCGAGGAGACCGCCGCAAGGCGGAAAGATAAATGCCAAGAGCAACAAACGCGCCGGCCAGTCGTGAGCGGCGCAAAAGGATGGTCGAGAAAGCCAGTGGCTATCGCGGCCGTCGCAGCAAACTGTTCCGTTACGCGAAGGACGCGCGGATGAAAGCCCAGGTCTGGGCCACCCGTGACCGCAAAACGCGCAAACGCAACTTCCGTGGCCTCTGGATCACGCGGATCAACGCCGCGTGCCGCGCCGAGGGCATCACCTACAGCCGACTGATCGAGGGCCTCAAGCGCGCCTCGATTGAGATCAACCGCAAAATGCTGGCCGACCTGGCCGTGGCCGACGAGGCCGCGTTCAACCAGATCGTGTCCAAAGCTGCTGCGGCGCTGAAAGCCGCCTGAGGATTGTGCCTGCCGGGACCGCCGGCCCAAATCCATGCGTGAGGAACTGACTGCCCTGCGCGACGACACGCTGCGCGACATCGCCGCAGCGACCGATTTGTCCGCCCTGGAGCGGGTGCGTGTCGCGTGCACCGGGCGCGCCGGACGCCTGACCCAGGTGGGCGAACAAATGCGGCATCTTCCGAAGGAGGAACGCCCCGAAATCGGAAAGCTTCTGCACGAAGTGCGCCAGGCCATCACCGCCGCGCTCGAGGCGCGGGACAGCTTTCTCCAGGCCGCCGCCGAGGAGGCGGAACTGGCGTTGATTGATCCGACCCTGCCCGGCGTGGCCCGCCCTGCGGGCAGCCTTCACCCCCTGCAGCACCTGCAACGGCGGGCCGTGGACATTTTTCGCCGTATGGGTTTCGCCCTGGCCGAGGGGCCGGATATCGAGACCGAGTGGCATTGCTTTGATGCGCTGAACACGCCGCCGGATCACCCGGCGCGCAACGAGCAGGACACCTTCTACCTGCCCGACGGACGTCTCCTCCGCACCCACACTTCCAGCGTGCAAATCCGCACGATGGAAAATCAGCCGCCGCCGCTCCGCATCATTGCGCCCGGTGCCGCCTACCGCCGCGATGAGGTGGATGCGACGCACCTCGCCCAGTTCACCCAAATGGAAGGTCTCTATGTGGACGAGGGGGTGACCCTCGGCGACCTCAAGGGCACGCTGGAGTATTTCTTCCGCGAGCTTTTCGGCCCCGACGCCCGCGTGCGGTTTCGTCCGCATTTTTTTCCCTTTACCGAACCAAGCTACGAGCTCGACGTGCGCGCCGCGGCGCTCGGTGGCGGCGAACGCTGGCTCGAACTGGCCGGCTGCGGCATGGTCGATCCCGCCGTCTTCGAACAGCTCAACGAACGCCGCGGTGACCGCGCCTTCGACCCGGACAAGGTCACCGGCTTCGCTTTCGGCTTTGGCCTCGAGCGTCTGGCCATGATTCTTTACGGCGTCCCCGACATCCGCATGTTCGTCGAGAACGACCAGCGCTTCCTCGCCCAATTCGTCCCATGAAGATTGCCCTTTCATGGTTGCAGGGCTACGTCGTGCTCCCGGACTCGGCGGAGGCCCTGGCCGACGCGCTTACCTCGGGCGGGACCGAGGTCATCGGGCGCGAAACTCGCGGGAGCATTCCGGACAAAATTGTCGTCGCGCAGATTTTGACCAGCGAGCCGCATCCGAACGCAGACCGTTTGAGTGTCTGCTCGGTGGATGATGGCTCCGGCACGCCGCGTCAGATTGTATGCGGCGCGAAGAATTACCGCGTCGGCGACAAAGTCCCGTTGGCCTTGCCCGGGGCCGTGCTTGGACCGGACTTCAAAATCAAAGCGGGCAAACTTCGCGGCGTTACCTCCGAGGGCATGATGTGCAGTGCGAAGGAACTCGCCCTGGCTGATGATGCCGAGGGCCTGCTCATTCTTCCGGCGGAGGCTGCGGTTGGCCGGGCGGTGAAAGAGTTGTTTCCCCCGGAGACCATCCTCGAACTTGAGGTCACCCCCAACCGTCCCGATTTGCTCGGCTACCACGGGGTGGCCCGTGAGGTCGCGGCGCTCACCGGGGGAGGGATCACGGCGAACCCCACCTTCGTTGGGTCGGAAAAAGCCGCCGGTGATTTTGTCCGCCTGGAGGACCCCGCCGGACCGTTTTACACCGCGCGCCTCATCCGCGGGGTCCGGGTTGCGCCGAGTCCGGCGTGGCTGGCTGATCGCTTGAGCGCCGTCGGCCTGCGCCCGATCAACAATGTGGTCGACGTGACCAACTACGTCTTGCTTGAGACCGGGCAGCCGTTGCACGCCTTTGATCTGAGCAAGCTTTCGGGCCGCCTCGCCGTGCGCGCCGCGGCCGAGGGTGAAACGCTCGAGGCGCTTGATGGATCAAAGCTCGTCCTCCGCGCGCACGATCTTGTCATCGCCGACGAAGCGAAGGCGGTCGCCTTGGCGGGAGTCATGGGCGGCGCGGAGACCGGCGTGACCGCCACGACCACCGACCTTTTGCTGGAAAGCGCCTGGTTTGAACCGTCGAGGGTTCGCCGCACGTCCCGCGAACTTGGGCTCCAGACCGACTCAAGCTACCGCTTTGAACGACGCGTTGACCCGGCTGGCGTGATCTCCGCTTCGGCCCGCGCGGTGGAGTTGATTTTGCTCCTCGCCGGTGGAACCGCGGATGCGGAAATTCTGACTGCGGGCTCGCCGCCTGTCTTGGAGCCGGAGGTGGCGATGGACAACGGCCGTTGCCGGGCCCTGCTTGGTCTGGATATTGCGGATGATGAAATTGCCGCGATTCTCACCCGGCTCGGCCTGACCAATCTCGGCGCGGGCTCCTGGCGGGTGCCTTCCTTCCGTCCGGATCTCACCCGAGAGGTCGATCTTTGCGAGGAAGTGATTCGCATCGCCGGCATCGAACGTGTGCCGTCGCGTTTGCGTGGCTTTCCCGCCGCGACCAGCCGGGGCGATCTGCGTCATGATCGGGCGGAAATCCTGCGCGCGCGTTTGCGGGCTCAGGGTTTTGGCGAGGCGCGCACTTCCCATTTCGTTTCCCCCGAGGTTCTGGCCAAGGCCGGGGCGGTGGAGGCTGACGCCCTGCGCATTCGCAATCCCCTCGGGGCCGACCAGGCGCTCCTGCGGCCTGTCTTGCTGGCTGGTTTGCTCGAGGCCCTCGGCCGAAACCTGCGGCACGGAGCAGGCGGCGTGCGTTTGTTTGAACTCGGCCGGATTTTTTCCGCTCGCGGGGAGGAGAGGACGGCCTTGGGACTCATCACCACCGGTGCGATCGCTCCCGCCTCTTGGCCAACGGCCGAGGGAGAGGCCGATCTTTATGATTTGAAGGGTGTGTTGCTCGCGGCTCTGGGTTCTCTCGACTTTACCGTGCCTTCGGAGGGTGGTGCGGCCTTGCACATCGAAGGCCCCGTCGTGGTGGGAACCCTCCGCCGCCTGCCCCGTGCCTTGGCCGAAACGCATGATGCTCGGGGCGCGATTCATTATGCCGAAGTCGTGCTCGACGGCTGGCTCGAAACGCCGACCGCCCCGGTGCGCGTTCGCGCGCTGCCAAAGTATCCCGCCGTCGAACGCGATCTATCCGCGGTCCTTCCGGACACCACGGTGTTCGCCGCGCTGGAAAAATCCTTGCGCGCGGCGCAGGCCCCGCATCTCGAGAGCGTGAGCCTCAAGGATGTTTTCACCGACCCGTCCGGGCAAAAATTGGCCGTGGGACAACGTTCTTTCACCGTCACCTTGACATTCCGCGACGCCACCCGAACATTGACCTCGGATGAAGTTGACCGCGCGGTGGAAACACTGCGCGCTCACGCGAAAGCGGAGCTGGGTGCCGTCTTCCGCGCTTAGATCTTTCGCACCGCCGCAAACAATTTGCCCTGGGGAGTTCGAGTAAACTGTCCAAACCCCGAACCGTATTACAACATTCCCAGGAGGCTGAGCCGTGATCGGCAAAGACATGCCTTTATTGGAAGTCTGCGCTGATCATGGCGGTCGTCCGCCCTTGTCTTCAAGGGATCGGGAATTGGGCCGTGACGGCTCATCTGGGGCAATCCTTTCATCCAGTGCCTTCCGTGTTCCCGCGGAAGGTGCTTTGTTTTGCGGACCTCCGCCCTGCTTTGGTATTTGCGGACCTCTGCCCGGCCGGATAAAAACACCGCGAACATGACCGCTTTGCTTGCCCTGGAAGATGGCCGGATTTTTTCCGGTGAAGCCTTTGGCGCGGCCCGCACCGTGACCGGCGAAATCTGCTTCAACACCTCCCTCAGCGGGTATCAGGAAGTCCTGACCGATCCGTCCTACTTCGGCCAGATCGTGGCCATGACCAATCCGCACATCGGCAACTACGGGGTCAATGTTCTCGACGAGGAAAGCCGGGGGCCGCAGGTGAGGGGATTTGTCATTGAGGAACTCACCGACGTCCCCAGCAGTTGGCGCTCGGAGGAGTCGCTCGACGCCTACCTGCAGCGTCACCATGTGCCCGGCATCCGGGAAATTGACACGCGCGCCCTGACCAAGCACCTGCGCGAACGCGGCGCCATGAGAGCCTGCCTTACTTCCGAACCGATCAGCCCGGCCGAGGCCGTGCGCCGCGCGGTCGAAGGCGATGGGGTTGTCGGGATGGACTTCGTGCGTGAAGTCACCCCCCGCGAGGCTTACGACTGGGATCCGCTCGACGCGGAAAGCCGTCCGTGGCAGCTCGCGCATGGCGAAGGCCCCAGCGTCGGCACACTGCGCGATCCCCTCGGCAATGTCTTCGGTTTTCTCCCGCCGGTCCGCCACCGGATCGTGGCCTATGATTTTGGCATGAAGCGCAACATCCTGCGGGGCCTGCGCCAACGCGGGCTGGGCGTGCGCGTCGTGCCGGCCGACACCCCGGCGGAGGATGTTCTCGCCTTGAATCCGGACGGCATCTTCCTTTCCAACGGCCCCGGCGACCCGGCCGCGCTTGACTACATTCACCGCAACGTCCGCGCCTTGCTCGGGCGCAAACCAATCTTCGGCATCTGCCTCGGCCACCAGATTCTCGGCTCCGCCCTCGGCGGAAAAACCTTCAAACTCAAGTTCGGCCACCGCGGCGGCAACCAGCCGGTCAAGGACCTGCAGAGCGGACGCGTTTCCATCACGTCCCAGAACCACGGGTTCGCCGTGGATGCGGACTCGCTGCCGTCCGACGCGGCGGTCACCCACATCAACCTCAACGACGGCACCGTTGAGGGCCTGCGCAGCACGTCCATGCCGGTCTTCAGTGTGCAATACCACCCGGAGGCGGCCCCCGGGCCGCACGATGCCGGCTACTTTTTTGACCAGTTTGCCAAACTCATTGATGAGACCAAGGCCGGCTGATAATCTGCGCTTCGCATGCGATTGACCGTCTATTTTCCCGAGGATAGCCCGACCACCCACGAATTTGTCGGGAGCGTGCTGACCATCGGCCGCCTCGGCGACAATGATGTCCAACTCGACGACGGTTCGGTCTCCAGCCGCCATGCGGAAATCGTGGTTGAGGACGGCGGGGCTGTTCTGCGCGACCTCGGTTCGACCAACGGCACCTTCCTCAACGCCGAGCAGGTCGCAGGCGAGCACAGCCTGAGCGAGGGCGATGAAATTTACTTCGGCGGCGTGCGCTCGGTCTTCATGGAGCCCGTGGCCGTCGCCGCCGAACCCCTCCCCGCCGTGGCCGAATTGCCGGAAAGCGTTCCGGGCGGCCGCCCGGCCAACTTCCGCTACATGTCACCGATCCCTCGCCGTGAAGCCCCTCGCGACACCCTCGCCCTCGGGGCCTGGGCGATCACGGGTCTGGCCGTGCTCGCCGGAGCCTACGCGGTTTTCACGGTCCTGGGCAGCTAGGGAGGGGGGGGCGCGGGCCTCCTGCCAGCCAGCCGTTCCCACAACACACCACCGTCTCACCGGAACCCGAAGCTCAGCTGGGTCGCCGTCGGCGCGGGTGGTTGCTGGCGGGCCAGCAGGTTGCGCCGGATCATGGCGAAGAGGTGCGTGCCCAGTTCATGGGGCAGGGGCTCCTCCTCGCGTTGACGGCGGCGGTTGAAGTTGGATGGGAGTCTTTTTGCTTTCATCGCCTGCCACTTTGCGGCATGGCATAGGACATTCCCTGTCCTATGCCTGCAAAAATTCAAAAAAAATCCCGGCGGCCCAATGCCGTCCGCACCATGGTCAGTCGCCCGCCGATGGAACGCATGTGGCGCATTCACCAGGAAGTGCAACGCGGTGGCCATCCGAACTGTGCCGGGCTGGCCCGCCAATTCGAGGTCTCGGCCAAGACCATCATGCGCGACCTCGATTTTATGCGCGACCGTCTGGCCATGCCGCTGGCCTACGAGCCGGTCCGGCACGGCTACTATTACACCGCGCCGGTGCAGGATTTTCCCATGATGAAGGTGTCGCAGGGCGAAGTCGCCGCCTTGCTGCTCGCGCAAAAATCGCTTGAAGAGTTCCGCGGCACGCCCTTCGAGCGTCCGCTCGCCTCGGCCTTCCGCAAGCTCAGCACCTCGCTCAACAGCGAAATGGACGTGGCCTGGCATGAAATGGAGGAGGCTGTTTCCGTCCGCCGCGCCGGGGCCGGGCTGGCCGACTTGCAGATCTTTGATGCGCTCGCCCAAGCCGTGATGAAGCGCCACGAGGTCACGTTCTCCTACCACAAGCTGGAGGGGGCCAAGCCGGAATCCCGCCAGGTCCGCCCCTACCACCTCGGGTGCCTCGAGAACCAATGGTATTTGTTTGCCCATGATGAAACCCGCGGCGCCGTGCGCACCTTTGCCCTGCCACGCATCCGGGCGGTCGAGCGCACCGGTGGCACCTTCCGCCGGCCCAAAGATTTTTCCCTGACCAAGATTCTCGACGGCAGCTTCGCCGTCTTCGAGGGCGGGAGCCCCCGTCTCGTGCGCCTGCGTTTTCGTGGCGTAACCGCCCGCATCGTGGCCGAGCGCATCTGGCACGACTCGCAAAAAATCACACCGCACGCGGACGGGATCGAACTGACTATGCGCGTGGGTCTCTCGCCCGATCTCGTCCGGTGGGTGCTCGGATGGGGCGCGGAAGCCGACGTCCTCGAGCCCGCCGAATTCCGAACCTCCCTAGCCAAAGCCGCCCGCGCCACCGCGAAAGTCTACCGGTCGAGCTAAGCCTGAATGGGGGGTGGGACTGAAATGTTGCGCCATCCCCAAAGAGGCGGGGCGCGACGAGCGCGTCGCACGTCCTTGGTGCGACCATGTAGCGGCGCGCCGATGACCGTCGGCGTCTTTTCCCCGAAGCTTCTTGCTTTGCCCAAGGCGCTCGCCAGATCGTGGGGAGAGATGTGCACTGCAGCCATGCCCCTTGTCACTGCGCCGATACCGCGCAGGAGTTTGTCCGGCGATGGCAAGCCGCCGGGGTCAGCCCTTGACGCCGTCAAATGGGCTGAACTGCGGACCATGAGTGGGGAGGGGCGTCGTCAGAGCGCGCTGGTGATGAAAATGGCCGACCGCTGGATCGAGCAGAATCCTTGGCGAGATGGTCAATGGCATCGCCCTGCTGCCCTCCGGGGCCAGGCGGGTGCGGGTCGAAGCAGCGGCTCGAAGCTTTGCTGATTCCGTGGCACAGCAATCTCCATCGCCCCGTCTTCCCGAGGATTGCCTCCCGGCTTCTCCCATACTTCTCCAGTAACGCTTCGATAAGTTCATCGCTGCCTGCATCATTTTCCTTTTCTTTGCGGTTCTGAACCTTGCACAAACTTTCGAGCAGGCTCCTCACCGCCCAAGATTTGCGCCACCGCCGCCCGCGCGTTGTCGTAGGCGATTTGGCGCGGAACTCCGCCGAAGGACGCAAAGGCCCGCACGTGCCAATGCCAGAACGTCTCCGTGCATTCCCGCTCGAAGGCCATGCCGAATATCGCGTCGCTGTAAGGCAGCACCGGGACGAAAAACGGCATCTCGCGCAACACCCTGCCCACCCGCGCCAGTGCCTCCGTGAAATCCACCTGCACCTCCCCCGGCGGATGCGGTCAACGGGACAATGACCTCCCGACTGTGCCGCTCCATCTCCCGCATGATCTGTATCCTGATGATCCCTTCAACCAACAACCGGCGTCGTATTTCGCTCCATTATTTCATCTCGGTGAACATCCTCCATTTCAATCTGAGGATGTCGCGCTTTTGGACCGCCGCGCCACCCAGCGCCACCCGGCACCCCTTTTTAACCGCCCTTTACAGTTTGAATGCAACACGAAACTCCCGCAGCTTCTCCTTGCCTCCCGCTGCTCCAGCGATTAAGTGTCTGCTTCCGTTCGGCTGGGTAGCTCAGTTGGCAGAGCAGAGGACTGAAAATCCTCGTGTCGGGGGTTCGATTCCCTCCCCAGCCACCATTCTCCAGCGGATCGCAGGTAACCTAGGTTGGCGAAAGCGACGGTCATGAACCACGGTTAGCGCTTGCAGTTTCGGCCGGCCGGCCGCTTAGTGGGAGCAGCGCCTGGCTCTTCCGGAGCGGCGGTTGGGTTTCACCTTCGATCGTCGCACCAGTGGCCCTGGGCGGCGCTCGAATCTTGGAGACCTGATGAAAATGCCAACCCCACTTTTTTCTCCGGGGAGGGTCGATGGTTTGCCTGCGAGCGCCTTTCGTCGGGGTCCGCCGAACATGGTCTGCCGGCCTTTCTAAATCGATGCAACTCCGCAATTGGCGTATCAATCCCCTGGCCGCTCGCCCGACGGCGGGCGAGCAGCCGTTGCGGAGCGAGTTGTTCAGCCTGGACCAGTTGGTCTCCCACGCGGCCGCCTTGGCCGGGGCCCATCGGGTTTCGATCAAGGGCGGGACGAGCAGTTTGTTGGAGCGGCTCGATCACAATGCGGAAATTCTCGAGGCTTTCACCCGGAAGACGCTGATCGCCGATCCGGCCCGCCGGGTCACCCATGCGGCCGAGTGGCTGCTCGACAACTTTTATCTCATTGAGGAGGAAATCCAACTGGCCCGCCGACATCTTCCGCCGGGTTACAGTCGGGAGTTGCCCCGGATTGAACACGGTCCGAGCGGAGGTTTTCCCCGCGTTTATGCCATCGTCCTCGAGCTTGTTTCCCATGTGGATGCGGAAATCGATCTCGATCCACTGCGGTCCTTCATCGCGGCCTATCAGACGGTCGCGCCGTTGAAGCTGGGCGAGCTTTGGGCCATTCCGATCATGCTGCGGCTGGGATTGATCGAGAACCTGCAGCGGGTCGCGACCCGTTTGGAGGCAGGACGTCGTGATCGTGATCTGGCCGACAAGTGGATGGGACGTCTCGAGGAAGTTGCCGCATCGATGCCATCACGGGTGGTCGGCGTGATCGCCAAGATGGGGGATTCCGAGCTGACGCTCTCCAGTTCTTTTGTGGCCGAGTTCTGCCAGCGGCTGTCCCGTCAAAGCTCGCCGGCCATGCATTGGGTGAGGAACTGGCTCGAGCAAAGGTTGGCCGAACAGGGAGATTCGGTCGAGCAATTGGTCCACCTGGAGGGCCAGATGCAGGCGGCCGATCAGGTTTCCGTGAGTCACAGTATCACCAGCCTGCGGCGCCTCGCGGGCATCAACTGGAAGGACTTCGTTGAGAGTGTCAGCCAGGTCGAGCACACCCTGCGGAAGGATCCCTCCGGGGTTTACCCCGGTATGGATTTCGCCACGCGCGATTCCTACCGCCACGCGGTGGAGGAAATCGCGCGCACCTCGGGACGGTCAGAAATGGAGGTGGCCGCCATGGCGGTGCAGATGGCGCAGGAGGGCGGGAAGAAGCACGGGCCGCAGGATCGCCGCGGGCACGTGGGGTATGGGCTGATCGATCGTGGACGTCCGGTATTGGGTAAATCCGCAGGGGTTCGCCCGGAGTGTGGTTCGATCTTTTGCCGGGCTATCCGTCGGTCGCCCCTGATGTATTATGCGGGGGGGATTTTTGTGCTCACCGCCCTTGGAACGGCGGTCTACCTCGGCTCGACCCGTCAGGTAGGTCTGGATCCGGGCCTGCGGCTTTTTTTTTCCTTCCTCTTCGCGCTGGGTTTCAGTCAGGCGGCGGTGGCGCTGGCCAACCTCCTTGCCGCGCTGCTGGTGGCCCCGCGGCTGGTGGCGCGGCTCGACTACGCGGACGGCATCCCCCCGGAAGAGCGCACGGTCGTGGTCATCCCGACCATGCTCACGAGCATGGGTGATGTGGCTTCGCTGCTGGAGTCGCTGGAAATCCACTACCTGGCAAACCGTGACGCCAACCTGCACTTCGCCCTGCTGACCGATCTGGCTGATGCGGCGGTCGAGAGTCTGCCGGAGGATGAGGGACTGGTTGAGGCGGTGCGTGTCGGGGTCGAGGGCTTGAACGAGAAGTATGAGGTCGCCGGAGAGGGGAGTTTTTTTCTTTTTCATCGTCCCCGCCGCTGGAACGAGCGCGAAGGTTGCTGGATGGGATACGAGCGCAAGCGGGGAAAGTTGACGGAATTCAACGCTCTGGTGCTCGGGGGAACGACGGAGCGGTTTTCCGTCATCACGGGCAACCGTGCTCTCCTCCAGTCTTTCCGGTTCGTCATCACGCTCGACACGGACACGCAGCTTCCGGGCGGGGCGGCGCGCGAGTTGGTCGGCGCCATGGCTCATCCGCTCAATCGCCCCGTCTTCGACCCGGGCACGAACACCGTGTCGGCTGGCTATGGCATCCTGCAGCCGAGGGTGGGAGTCAGCCTGCCCAGTGCGGGCCGGTCATGGTTTGCCCGCCTGTTTTGTGGCGACGCCGGGATTGATCCCTATACCCGCGCGGCCTCGGATACCTATCAGGATCTCTTCGACGAGGGGACCTTTATTGGGAAGGGCATCTACGACGTCGACGCGTTTGAGCGTTCGGCCGAGACGAGGTTTCCCGAGAACCTCATCCTCAGTCACGACCTGATCGAGGCCTGTCACGCCCGCTCCGGCCTGATCAGCGACGTGGGTCTTTACGAGTCCTACCCGTCGCGCTACGCGGCGGATGCCGACCGCCGCCACCGCTGGATTCGCGGGGACTGGCAGATCATGGCCTGGCTGAGCCCTTGGGTGCCGGGTGCGGGAGGGAAGCGAACGAGCAATCCTCTCTCCTGGCTGTCGCGTTGGAAAATTGCCGACAACATCAGACGCAGTCTCGTGCCTATCGGTCTGCTGCTTTTTCTGCTCGGACTCATTCTCGGCTCCTCGGCGGAAGCTGCGGTGTGGCTGGTGCCTTTTTTGATCATTGCGGCGGGGCCGGCGGTGATCACCATTCTGCTTGATTTGCTGCGCAAGCCGCGCGATCTGCCCTGGTCCCTGCACCTCCGGGGGGCGATCCCGTCGGTCGGCCGCCAGCTCGCCCAGGCCCTCAGCGGCATCATGTTTCTGCCCACCGATGCTTTTCTTAGCGCCGATGCGATCGGGCGGACTCTTGTGCGGCTTCTCTTTACGCGCCGGCGGCTGCTCGAATGGAAGACCTCGACTGATGCCGATCGGAGCACGCCCAACGGGCTGGGGGACTACTTCCGGCGGATGTGGTTTGGGCCGGCCGTCGCGCTCGCCTCCGTGGTTTTTCTTCTCGTCTCGCGGGGCGGTGTGACGGGTTGGGAGATCGCTCTTTTTGGCCTTTGGTTACCCTCCCCGTGGGTGGCGTGGCGACTGAGCCAGCCGATCCTTCCGGCGCCTTCCGGGCTTTCGGATGTGCAGCGCACGTTCCTGCGCACAACGGCCCGCAAGACTTGGAGCTTTTTTGAGACCTTTGTCAACGCCGAGGAAAACTGGTTGCCCCCGGATAATTATCAGGAACACCCCGGACCCTTCGTGGCCTCCCGCACTTCGCCGACCAACATGGGTCTCGCCTTGCTCTCCAATTTGGCGGCGCGTGATTTCGGCTACATCTCCGCCGGCCAGTTGATCAAGCGGACCCAGGACGCGTTCGCCACCATGCGCCGGTTGCGCAAACACCGCGGGCACTTTTACAATTGGTATGACACGCGGACGCTCGAACCGCTCCGGCCGTTCTATCTCTCCAGCGTGGACAGCGGAAACCTGGCCGGACATCTGATGACCCTGGGGCCGGGATTGGAGGAGATAGCGGGTCGCTGCGTTTTCGATCCCGAGGTTTTTTCCGGCCTGGAGGACATTCTTTCGATCCTCCGCGAAGTGCCCGACGTTGAGTTGCGCGAGGTGGACGCACTCCTGGCAAACCCGCCGGGCGACCTGCGCGAGGGATACGAGCGTCTGCGGCAGTTGCAGGCCCAGGCTCCGTTGATGCGGGTGCCACCCGGACCGGCCGAAGGCTGGCGCGCGGCCCTGGAAGCCGGCAGCCGGGAGCAGGCGGATGACCTCGTTTTCATCGCTCCTTGGCTGGCCCGGCCCGCCCGGACGTGGGTGACCTCGGGGCTGGACGAGGGCTTGGTGGAGCAACTGCTCCATCTTGACGCGGCTCCCACCTTGCAGGAGGTGGCGGAGCTGGCGCAAAAGCTGGGTCCGCGTTTGGACGAGGTCCGGCTCGACGGGTTAGGGGAGGCGGCCGGGTGGTTGAGTGAGTTGCGGCAGGTCCTGCCGGAGGCCAGTGACCGGGCCGGGAGGCGCATAGCCGAGGTCGAGGCGCTGGCGCGCGAAAGCCTGGAGATGGCCGCGATGGATTTTGCCTTCCTCTTCAGCGAGAGGCGCAACCTTTTTGTCATCGGTTACAATGTCGAAGAACGCCGCCTCGACCCCGGGTTTTACGACCTGCTGGCCTCGGAGGCCCGGCTGTGCAGCTACGTGGCCATCGCGCTCGGTCAGGTTCCGCAGGACCACTGGTTTTCGCTCGGGCGACTCTTGCAGGCCTCGCATGGCTTCCCGGTGCTGGCTTCGTGGAGCGGGTCTCTCTTCGAGTATCTCATGCCGTTGCTGGTCATGCCCAACTACGAAAGCACCCTGCTTGATCAAACCTACCGTGGGGCGGTCGAACACCAGATCGAATACGGCCGGGCCACCGGCGTTCCCTGGGGAGTCTCCGAGTCGGGCTACAATCGCACGGATGTTCAACTCAACTACCAATACCGCGCGTTTGGGGTTCCGGGCTTGGGCTTGAAGCGCGGACTGGCTGACGACCATGTGATCGCCCCGTATGCCACGGCCATGGCGCTGATGGTCCGGCCCCGGGCGTCCTGCGAGAATCTCCTGCGCCTGCAGGCGCAGGGACGGTCGGGTGCCTATGGATTTTACGAGGCCGTGGACTACACGCCTTCGCGCCTGCCGCCCGGGCAGGTGGGGGTGACCATTCGCTCGTTCATGGCCCACCACCAGGGAATGAGTCTCCTCTCGCTGGCCTATGTCCTCCGGGATCAGCCGATGCAACGGCGTTTCCTCGCCTGCCCGCTGCTCAAGGCCTCCAACCTTCTCCTGCAGGAACGCGTGCCGAAGGCGGCCACCTGCATTTTGTCCGAGGACTGGTCGTCGGGAAAACTCGAGCTTTTGGCCGGAGCGGATGAGGCCACCATGCGGGTGATAAAGAATCCCAGCCGCCCGGCGCCCGAGGTTCACCTCATGTCGAACGGCCGCTACCATGTCGCCATCACCAGCGCCGGGGGCGGCTACAGCCGGTGGCAGGACCTGGCGGTCACACGCTGGCGGGAGGACGCCACGCTCGATTGCTGGGGATCCTTCATCTACCTGCGCGACGTGGAGAGCGGCGACCTGTGGGCCACCAGCCACCAGCCGGTGCTTCGCACGACCCAGAACTACGAGGCGATCTTCACCCAGTCCCGGGCCGAATTTAGGCAACGCCATGACGGCATCGAAAGCCACACCGAGATCAGTGTTTCGCCGGAGGATGATCTCGAACTGCGGCGGGTGACGTTGACCAACCATTCCGAGCGAACGCGGACCATCGAGCTGACCAGCTACGCTGAGGTCGTGATCGCGCCCGCCGCGGCGGATGTGGCCCATCCGGCGTTCAGCAATCTCTTCGTCCAGACGGAATTTTTAGCCGCGCGGGCCGCCCTGCTCTGCACGCGGCGGGCGCGGTCCGAAACGGACCGGCCGCCCTGGTTGTTTCACCTCCTCATCGGGCAGGGCGGGCAGCAGGGTGAGACGTCGTGCGAGACCGACCGGGGCAGATTCATCGGTCGGGGGCGCTCGCTGGTGCGGCCGGTGGCCATGACCGGGGCGGCGGCGCTTTCCAACACCGTCGGGCCCGTGCTCGATCCCGTCGTGTCGCTCCGCCGCGCCGTGACCCTTCGTCCCGGGGAAAGTGCCTGCATGGACTTTGTCCTCGGCATGAGCGAGCACCGCGACGGGGCCGTCGCCGTGGTGGAAAAATACCACAGCGTGCGCATGGCGGATCGAACGCTCGACCTGGCTTGGACCCACAGTCAGGTGACGCTGCGCCAGCTCAACATCAGCGAGGCGGAAGCCCAGTTGTTTCTGCGGCTGGCCAGCAGTTTGATCTATTCCGGACCGTCCCGGCGGGCCGCATCGAGTGCCTTGTTGGAGAATCGCCGCGGCCAGAGCGGACTGTGGAGTCACGGGATTTCGGGGGATTTGCCGATCCTTTTGCTGTCGATCAGCGGGCACGAAAACATCGATCTGGCCCGTCAGCTCGTGCAGGGCCACTCCTACTGGCACGCCAAGGGGCTGGCGGTGGACCTTGTGATTCTGAACCACGACGATTCGGTCTATCGCCAGCCCCTGCAGGATGAGATTCTCGGCATGGTCGCCTCCGGCAGTGAGGCGCACATGCTGGACCGTCCTGGAGGAATCTTTGTGCGTCACGCCGAGCAGATTTCCCACGAGGACCGCGTCCTGCTTCAGGCTGTCGCCCGCGTTGTCCTGCGGGATGACAACGGAACGCTCGAGGAGCAGATGGGGCGTCCCGCCACCGTGGAGGTGCCCATCGCACCGCTCGCTGTGGTCCGGGCGCCGGGGCACGACTCTCCGGAGCTACCCCGGCGCGATCTCGTTTTGCACAACGGCCTGGGTGGATTCACCCCCGACGGTCGCGAATATGTCATCACGCTGAAGAGGGGCGAAAGCACCCCTGCTCCTTGGGTCAACGTTTTGGCCAACCCCGAATTCGGCACGGTGGTTTCGGAGAGTGGAGCCTCCTACACATGGGCGGAAAACTGCCACGAGCTTCGTCTCACGCCGTGGACGAATGATCCGGTCAGCGATGTGGGCGGCGAATTTCTCTACATCCGTGATGAGGATACCGGGCGCTTTTGGTCGCCCACGCCGGGTCCGACCCGTGGGTCCTCGCCCTACGTTATCCGGCACGGCTTTGGCTACACGGTTTTCGAGCATATCGAGGAGGGGATCGCCTCGGAGCTTTGGATCTATGTGGCCACGGATGCGCCGGTGAAATTCTCCGTCCTGAAAATCCGCAACCTGTCCGGCGTGTCCCGCCGGGTTTCCGTCACCGGTTGCTGGGACTGGGTGTTGGGCGAGCAGCGCGGGAAAAATCTTCCGCACGTGCAAACCGAGATCGATCCCAAAAGCGGGGTTCTCCTGGCGCGCAATCCTTACAACACCGAGTTCCCCGAGCGCACCGCCTTCCTCGATGTCAACGACGCCAGCCGGAGCTGCACGGGCGACCGGCGGGAATTTTTCGGCCGCAACGGAACGCGCGCGAACCCAGCGGCTCTTGGTCGCACCCGGCTTTCGGGCAAGACCGGGGCGGGTTTGGATCCCTGCGGAGCCGTCCAGGTCTCTCTTCAAATCGAGAGCGGCGGCGAGCGTGAGGTGAACTTTCGCCTCGGGCTGGGGCGCAACATGCAGGAGGTGCAGGGATTGATCCAGCGCTTCCGCCGGCCCTCGGCCGGGCGACAGGCCTTGGAGGCTGTCTGGGAGTATTGGAGCCGCACGCTTGGAGCCGTGCAGGTCGAGACGCCCGACCCGGCAATCAACTTCCTCGCCAACGGATGGCTGCTCTATCAGACCCTGAGCTGCCGGATGTGGGCCCGGACCGGATTCTATCAATCCGGTGGTGCCTACGGCTTCCGGGATCAGCTTCAGGATAGCATGGCCTTGGTGCATGCCGAGCCCGGGTTGGTTCGGGAGCACCTGCTGCGGGCGGCTTCACGTCAGTTTCGCGAAGGCGACGCGCAGCATTGGTGGCATCCGCCGCAGGGCCGCGGGGTTCGCACGCATTTCTCCGATGACTTCCTTTGGCTGCCTTACGTGACCTGCCGCTACGTTTCAGCCCTGGCTGATACCGGGGTGTTGGATGAGGTCATTCCCTTTCTGGACGGACGACCCCTCCGCCCGGAGGAGGAATCCCATTACGATCTGCCCGCTCGCTCCGGGGAGTCGGCTACACTCTATGAGCACTGTGTGCGGGCGATCCGGAACGGTTTGCATTTCGGCCAGCACGGACTCCCGCTCATCGGGTGCGGGGATTGGAATGATGGCATGAACATGATCGGCCGGGACGGGCGCGGGGAGAGCGTCTGGCTGGCCTTCTTCCTCCATGATGTCCTCACCCGGTTCGCAGGGTTGGCGCAGGGCCGGAAGGATGAGGTTTTTGCCGCCGAGTGTCTTGAGCAGGCGGCCTTGCTCCGGCGCCAGATCGAGGCCCATGGATGGGATGGTGCATGGTATCGCCGGGCTTATTTCGACAACGGCGAACCGTTGGGCTCGCAGCTCAACCCCGAGTGCCAGATTGATGCGCTGCCCCAGAGTTGGGCCGTGCTCAGCGGGGCTGGCCGCCCAGACCGCAGCCGCGAAGCCATGGCGGCCGTCGAGCGCCGCCTCGTGCGCGATGACTCCGGGCTCATCCTCCTTTTCGATCCGCCCTTCGATCACTCCGATCTCAACCCCGGCTACATCAAGGGATACATTCCGGGTGTCCGTGAAAACGGCGGTCAATACACCCATGCCGCGATCTGGACCACCATGGCTTTCGCCTTGATGGGCGAGACCGAGCGGGCCTGGGAGCTCATGGGACTGCTGAATCCGATCCGTCACGGCGACACGGCGGAGAAAATTGCCACCTACAAAGTCGAGCCCTACGTCGTGGCGGCGGATGTCTATGGGGTCTTTCCGCACATCGGTCGCGGCGGGTGGACTTGGTATACCGGCTCCGCAGGCTGGATGTATCGGCTGGTGGTGGAAACCTTGCTCGGATTGGAGCGGGAGGGCGACACGCTGCGGCTGGCCCCGCGTCTGCCCGAAGCCTGGCCCGGCCTCAAGCTCCACTACCGCTACCACCAGACCCAATACCATATCGAGGTCGTGAGAAGCCCCGGCGAGGCGCTGTCCACGGCGGAGATATCCCTCGATGGCCAGAAGCTGCCCGCATCGGACCGCGTTCCGCTGGTGGACGATAGGGAGGAGCACGTCGTTGTCCTTCGGCTCTGATCGGCCGGTTGGAAATCCTGCGTATTTGGTGCACCATGCGTGGTATGCGCTCGATTCCGCTGCTCCTGGCCAAGCTCACGATGGTCTTTGTCGCTGCGTGCTCCAGCCACAAGCTCCCATCGGCGGCTGAAATCGCGACGGTGCCCACCTCGCGGGGAGAGTTTTCCGTGGGAATTTTTCCCGCGGCTCACCCGGCCCGTGGGCTGGTCCTGCTTGCCTCGGGTGACGGGGGTTGGACGGACTTTGAGGAGAAAATCTCGCGGACCTTGGCCGAGAGGGGCTTCTCCGTGGCCGGCTGGGATTGCCGCAAATATGCGGACTTGGGAACATACGACCGCGCGAGACTGCTGGAGGACGCCAACGCAGCCCTCGCGCAGGCCGCAAAGTCCGTCGAGGAGAAAAATTTGCCGATCCTGCTCGTGGGCTTCTCGACCGGAGCGGAGCAGGTGGTTGCCCTGGCCTCCGGCGAGGATCGGCCCGCCAGCCTCGCCGGACTTCTGGTCATGGCCCCGGGTGATCGTGGGCGTTATGGCATCACTCTGTCCGACCTAATGGGATTGCCACCCACCGGCCCCGATACGTTTGCGCTCAAGGATCTGCGCAAGGGTCTCAAGGGCCTGCGGATTTATCAGATCCATGGGGAGCACGATCCGCTCGATCAGACCGAGTGGCTCGACGGGCTTGGGGTGCCGCATCAATTGGCCGTCTATCCCGATGGCTGGCATCAATTCAAAGGCGGCCCTCCGGATTTTCTGGCCATGGTGGCTGCCGGAGCATCCTGGATTCTGAATGACTGAAGTCGCACCGATCTTTTCCAGCCGCCAGGCCAAGGCTCCATCCTTCCTCGCGGCTGCGGTGGCCCTCGCCGGCCTGGTCAATCTCATCCAGGCCCTTCTGCCGAAAGAGCCGGAGGTTTTGGTCTGGATGGAGCAGTTCCTGCCTTTCTCCGTCTCGCAGCGCAGCCGCGTGCTCCTGCTGGGGGCCGGCCTTTTTCAACTGCTGCTGAGCCGGGGACTTTACCGTCGGAAGCGCGCCGCCTTTCTCCTCACGCTTGGCCTCCTCGTCGCCATCCCGCTTCTCCACCTCGGCAGCGCTTTTGACTGGCATCATGCCCTGGCCCAGTTGGTTTTGGCCGCAGCGCTGCTGCATTGGCGGGGGGAGTTTCAGGCCCTGTCCGATGGGCCCTCGGTCCGATGGGCGGCTTTGATCAGCCTGCTGTTGCTGGCTGCTTTGACGGTTTTCGGTCTGGTCACCTTCCACGCATTCAGTGCGCAAATCGCCGGGGAGCGGACGCTTTGGCGGGAGGTTCAGACCGCCGGGGAGCTGATTTTCCTCCAAGGCACCGACACCCTGGTGCCGCTGGGGCCTCAGGCCGAGATCGCTTTTCGCACGGTCAGTGATGCCGGGATTCTTTTCGGCTTGGTCGGGCTTATTCTCCTGCTGCGGCCCATGCTTCCCCACCGCACGAATCATCAGCGGCAGCCGGAAAAAGTCCGCGCGTTGGTCGATCAATGGGGAGTGGACCCCCTCGACGAGTTTGCCCTGCTGGCGGACAAGCGGCACTACCTTGCGCGGGATGGACGCGCCGTCGTATCATATGCTCTCTGGCGCGATGTTGCCGTGACCCTGGGGGATCCGGTCGGTCCTCCGACGGCGGTGCGCGGTGCCATTGGCGAATTTGCCCGCTACTGCACGCGGCAGGATTGGAGTCCGGTCTTTTACGAGGTGCGGCCCGATTTTCTCGAGTTCTACCGCTCGGCGGGTTTTCGTTTGTTCAAGATCGCGGAAGATTCCCGCATCGAGTTGCCGGGATTTGCTTTGGCCGGACGCAAGTTTCAAAATCTGCGGACCGCACACAACAAGGTGGTCAAGTTGGGTTGGAAGGTTGCGTGGTTTCCGGGCCGGGCGTTGCCCCCGGAACTTCACGCCCAGCTTGTGGGTATTTCGAATGACTGGCTGGCCGCGCGCCATGCCATCGAAATGACGTTCGACCTCGGGTCCATGGCCCCGGAATCGCTCGAGCCCTCCGAGGTTTCGGTTCTGTGCGACGAGGAGGGCAAGGCTTTGGCTTTCGCGACTTGGCTGCCCTACGCGCAGGGGCGGGGGCGCTCGTTGGATCTGGTCCGCTCGCGGCCCACCGATCGGGGTGTGGTCGATCCTCTGGTTGTCGGCTGCCTGCTCGAGTTCCAGCAGCGCGGGGTCGGCGAGGTCAGCCTGGGCAACGCCCCCTTGGCCAATATTGATCAGCGCGACCTTGACAGCTTTGAGGAAAAGGCCGTGCGGCTGCTCTACGAGCGCTTCGACCAATATTACGGCTACCGGACGCTCTTTGACTTCAAGAACAAGTTTCATCCCCGCTGGAGCGGGCGCTATCTCGCCTACCGAGGGGTTGGCAACCTTCTGCCTGCCATGGCCGGGGTGGCCCGGGTGCACCTGCCGGGAGGTTTGGCCAAGTTCTTGCGGTCCTGATCGGTCCCGGCGCGGCGAAGTTTGAACGCGCGGCCAACGCCTGCGGTCTCAAACCGCATGGAAAAGACTGTCGCGGTGATTTCCTCCCGTTCCGGCTTGAACGTCTGCCTGGCCACTCGTCTGGCGTATTCTGTCATGCACATGCGCTCGGTCGTTCTCCTGCGCTTGGGGAATCGTGTGGCGGATGCGCGTAACATCCTCAGTGTGGTGGCCCTCTGCGCCGCCATCGGATCGCCCATTGACATCGGCGCCTTCGGCGAGGATGAGCGCGATGCAGCCCAGGCGGTGGAGCAGATTCTTTCCGAATGGAGCGGGAACGTGGAGTCCACCAGCCCGGCCAGGGTGTCGTAGGGCGGGCGCAAGATTGAACGGGGGCGAGTGCCGCGGGTCTAAGTTTTGGTAATGAGAGATGTTTTATCTGTGGCCTTCGCCTCGGTTTCCCTTCTCGCCTTGGTTTTCGCGACCTTGGCTGGGATCTGCAACCGTTGGGTCGGTGCAAAGGGGTCCAGGCCCGGGAGCGTTCCGCGCATCTAGCTCAGTTTGTGCTCCTCGGTCGGTGCCGCGGTTTTATGACAGACTGCGTAGTTTCGTGGCGGCATTCGTCAGGCGATGCTGGCTTTCTGCACCTGCTACGCCTCATGCCCCGACTCCCTTCCGGCCGATCGGCCGCCATCAACTATGAATCGCTGTCCAATTTGCTCAAGCGGGCAACGGACACGCACGACGCCGGTCTGCTGCTCTTTCTCGAGAATGAGCGGGAGATCTTCCGGTGGCTCGATGTGATCCAGGTGGAATGGCCGGTGAACATTCCAGCGGAGGAACTCGACCGAATCGATACGCCTGAGGGTTTGCGTTACGGCATCTCGACGCCCACCGGCTTCAGCGTCTCCGATGTTTTGGCCGCCCGGGTGCCCTGGTCCCTCCGTGATATTGCCGCATTCAAGCGCTTCATCCGGACATCGCGGGTCAGCCGGGAAATTGCCGCCGTGGGACGGGACGTGGTGCAGCGCCGGGCCTGGCTGACGGACCGCGCCATCATGTGGCCTCATCCGGCGCTGCTGCTCCCTCGTTGATGTCTGGTCACAGGCCCCGTGCTCCGCAGACACACGAAGGATTGCCTTCCGTCCTTTCGGCGGCTAAGTAATTTCCCGTGCAAGATCCTTACATCAAGTCCGTGCTCCAAGGCCTCATCGTCTCCGGCCTGGTCCTTTCCATCGCTGGCACGATCGGGTTGAGCTTGTTTGTGACCATTGCGGTGACGCAGGCGGGCTGGCTCATTGCCGTGACCCCGGTGGTCTTTATCGCGTTTTTCACGCTCATCACCATGGTTTTGCTGAAGAGAGACGCGACCGCCCGCCAACGCGGCCAATCGTCCGTCGCCTGATGGGCCTTCGGTCGGACTAAACCAGCAGGGCGGCCATGACCGTGCCGACTTGAGGAGAACGCGGTGCAGCAATGGGGTCTTTTGCACCAAGATTCTGCGCTGGGCTGCGGGCTAAAGAGTAGGTTTCGTTGCGGATCGGCATCCAGATCAACATTGCGCCTCACTCCAAGTCGAGACGCACGGCAACCCGCGGCCCTTGCAGGCTTGCCCGGGTCGGGAGGCGGCCGCAGGGTTACGCGATGAGAGTGGCGATCCTCGTTTCGCTGGGAGTGGTCCTCGGGGCGCTGCCGGCCTTAACTGCAATCGAAAACAACATGGCTGCAGCCAATGCACGTTTGGGCCGCGGCGTGAATCTGGGCAACGCGCTCGAGGCCCCGAAGGAGGGTGCGTGGGGGGTGACCTTGCAGTCGGAGTATTTCCGGCTGATCAAGGAGGCGGGCTTTGACACCGTGCGGCTGCCGGTGCGCTGGTCGGCCCACGCGCAGACCGCGGCACCTTACACGATCGATCCCGCATTCGCCGAGCGGGTTGATTGGGCCATCGACCAGGCGACAACCCACGGGCTCAACATCGTGGTCAATGTCCATCACTACAACGAGCTGGACAAGGATCCGGCCGGACATCTCGAGCGGATGACCGCGTTGTGGTCGCAAATCGCCGAGCGTTACCACAACCGGCCGGACTCGGTTTATTTCGAACTCTACAACGAGCCACACGATGCGTTCGATGCGGCGGCGTGGAACGACGCGATCCCACACCTGCTCGCCGCGGTGCGGAAATATAATCCCACGCGTCCCGTCATTGTCGGTCCCGTCTCGTGGAATAATATTCGTGCGCTGGAACAGTTGAAGCTGCCGGAGTCCGATTGCAACCTCATCGTCACGGTGCATTACTACGAGCCCTTCGAGTTTACTCATCAGGGTGCCGAGTGGGCGGAGGGCTCCGCTGCGTGGATGGGGCGTTCGTGGACTGGAAGTAAGGCGGAGAAGCAGGCTGTGCGTGAGTCGTTCGAGAGCGCGGCCCGCTGGGGGCAGGAAAGCGGTCGCCCGATTTTTCTCGGCGAGTTCGGGGCCTACTCGAAGGCCGACCTGGAGTCGCGGCGTCGCTGGACGGAGTTCGTGGCCTCGGAGGCACAGCGCCTGGGGTTCAGCCGGGCCTACTGGGAATTTTGCGCGGGTTTCGGCCTGTATGATCCTCTGGCCAAAGCGTGGCGTGAACCCCTGAAGGCGGCGGTGTTGGGCGAGTCGGTCCGGTAACGCGTCGCAGCAACGTCAAGCGGGGGCCGTCGTCGGCGACGGGATGCATTCTTGACCGGCCCCTGGTTTGGCGTTTGTTGCGGCGGTGAAGCATTCCTCCGGATCAAGCGGGCGAAATCGTCCGAGGGTCCATGAAAGGCAAAGTTGCGCCGACCGGAGCATGGCGCGAAGGGGTGTGGGGCAGACGCATGGCGATGCGGGGCACTGCCGCGATGAGCAAGTCGCGGCGGCGACGCGCGACCTGGCGGTTGCGGGTGCGGAGCGAGACGCGCACACGCTCGGCGGTGTAGTCATCGCGGTGCACGGTGAAGTGGCACCACCAGGTGCCGTTGTTGTTCCACATGTGGTGGTCGGGATTGAAGGCCTGGAGGGCGGGCCGACTGGCAAGGTGGGTGTTCATACCCCCATCTGAACACCGGGGGTCGGACATCCGTTGTCCCAGGCAAAATTCTTTCTTCCCTGCCGCGCGGTGTCGCCCCTTGCGCGGGTGACGGGCTGGGGTAAAGTTGCACTATGAAAGCGGTTCTCGTTGCTCTCCTCGCGACGGCAGCTTGGAGTGGTCTTCAGGCGCAGGAGCGGCCGGTTCCCCCCGTGGTCATTCCCAACGTGCAGGGTCATGCGACCACGACGAAGTTCGGTCGTGGCTACATCACTCGCACCTCGGACGGGAAGTCTTACACCACG
Organism: Chthoniobacterales bacterium; assembly: GCA_049315725.1. Taxonomy (GTDB): domain Bacteria; phylum Verrucomicrobiota; class Verrucomicrobiia; order Chthoniobacterales; family JACTMZ01; genus JACTMZ01. The sequence goes on from JBMOJP010000014.1 coordinate 31,936, forward strand.
ACGAAATTCGGCAGCGGCTGGCTCACCCGGGGGTCGGATGGCCAGTCGTTCACCACGACAAGATTCGGCAACGGGGTGATCACGCGGAGTTCATCGGGGTCCACCGTGACGACCACGAGGTTTGGTAGCGGCACGATCAGCCGGACCTCGGACGGCACAAGCACGACAACCACACCTTTTGGCCATGGCACGATCAGCCGAAGCACCTCGGGCGGAACCACGACGACGACTCCGCTCGGGAGCGGCTATGTCTCGCGGCAGAGCGGGAGCATGACAAACAAGAACGAGGGAACCGTGCGGATCATACCGGCCCCGCCAGCGCGCTGACGCTGGCCGCCTCTGTCCGCCCTTTGGGTCGCTTTCCTAAGGATCCTGCAGCTTTGCGTTGAAGTGGCCACGCACAAAGCGAAAGAGCAGGAGGAGGAAGGGCACGGCGGTGGCGCCCGCGCAGACGAGGAATATTTCGTGCTCCCAACGGTTGTGCAATCGATGGTCGAGCACGAGGGCGCCCATGCCCATCAAGCCGGCCAGACCAATGATCCACGCCACCGGCATGATGGTGCGGCAGGTTTGGCTCTCGCGTTGGCGGTCCAGCCTTTTGGAGCGTTGGGAGAATCGACCCATGGAAGAAGGGTAAAGGTTAGGAGGCCGGGGCCGGAGTCGGCGGGGAGGGTTTGGACGGGTTGAGCAACTCCCGCAGGCGGGCGACCCAGCGGGACCAGTCCGGATGCAGGGGATAATCGCGCACGAGCTGCAGTATCTCGCGCTGGGCCGTATTCTGCTGGCCGAGCAAGGCGCGGTCCTCGGCCCGCCCAAACAATAGGCGCGGCTTGATCACCTTGTTGATCTGCTCGAGTTCGCTGGGCGGTTTCCCAGCCGCAGCGGCCTTCTCGTTCCGGGCGATCTGAAAGTCCCAAGTGGCGATCAGCTCGGGATTCTTGAGTGCCCGCCAATGGGTGCGGACGTTTTTTTCCAGGATGCCATCAAGGTCGCCCGCTTTCGGCTCCCAGTCGCCACCCTGAGGAAGCTGCCCCCCGAGATTCAGCCATTCGACCAGCACACTTTCGCTTGCTGGTTTTTGCATCAGTTCCTTCGCTTCTTTGGGAAGGCTCCCGTATTTGTCGTCCTCGAGCAGCGCGGCGAGGTCGCGGGCATACTCAAACGACGGAGCGGCGAGGGTGGCCGGGTCCACTTTCTCGTCGCTCCGGCTGAGTCCCAGAATGAGGTAGCGGCCATGGAGTTGAACGCATTTTTGCATTTCACCCGAGCGCATGAGGTCGCCGTTTTTTCGCGCCCAGTCCTGAAGATTTTTGCCGTTGGCTCCTTCGCTGGAGAAGCGGGTGTTTTTTATCGCCTCCTCATAAAGCCGCGAAGCAGAGGGGCCGCCGCCCACCGCTTCGCGCAGAATGGCAGTGCGTTGGCGCGTGTCATTGGCTTTGGCGTCGGACTGCTTTTTCTCGGCCGCATCGAGTTCCTGCAAAACCTGCGCGGCGTTCAAGGGTGGCGCGTCCGGTTGGGCCTGTGCCGCGAGGAGCGGAATGCACCAGGCAACAAGGGCTAGGCAGGTCAGTCTTTGCACGGAGGGAATGCGGTTGTAGGGAGCGGGGGGGCGATCGGCCCTGGGAAAAATGATTATTCGCTACCTTGTCCTCCAAAGCAAGAAAGCCCTGATCGCAAAGGCTCAGTCGAGGTCGCGGTCGGCCAAGGCATCCTCGTCCAGCCCGAGGTAATGCCCGAGTTCGTGCAGAAAGGTGCGGCGCACTTCCTCCTCAAAGGTGGTTCCGGCGTCCTCGCTTTCGTCGAGGATGTTCTCGAGGTAGAGCAGAATTTGTGGAGGCGGTCCGGGGTCGTTGTCGTGTTCGTGGCGGGGCTGGCCGACGAACAGACCGAGAATGTCCGGGGCCAGACCATCGGCGACCAGATCCTCGTCGGGCCAGTCTTCCAGGCAGACTGGCACCTCGCGGGCGGCGCGGCGCAGTTCGGCTGGCAGGTTTCGCCGTGTCCGGGCAACCACGCGGCGGGCCACCGTGGCTGGATTCATTCGGGTTGGTCCCTGGTCAGGCGACGCCGGACCCGCTCGCGCAAGCGGGTTCCGCCGGGGGTGCCCGCTGGCTGTTTCCGCAGGGCACCCAGAACAAAGGCGCTCCCGGCCTCAAGCAGGTTACCCGGAGTTAAGCCTTCGGTCCGCAGGTAGCGTTTGAAATTGCCCGCGAGGTAGCTCCGCAGATGGGCCCGGTCGGGCGCATGGAAGGCGAGAAACGAAAGATTTTGCAGCAGGGCCAGGAACTTGAGCCGGTGGCTGACCTGGGCCGCGAGACCGCGCGGTCCCTCGGGGGGCAGGTGCGGCACGGCGGCCTGCGCCGTGAACACGCCGCCCAGCGCGGCGGCCACCCGCATGGAGAGGTCGAGGTCTTCGCCGAGCATCCAGAAATCTTCGCGGAAAAATCCGCAGCGCTCGAAGGCGGCGCGGGTGTAAAGCATGCAGGCCCCGGTGGCCCAGCAAAAGCTGTGTGGCGTGGAGCCAAGGCTCGTTCGGCATTCTGCTTCCGTGTGCGTTCGCCGGATGACCTTGCGCAGTGCGGGTTCGGTCGGCTCAGGGAATCCCCAGAGCTGGCCACCCTGGTCGAAAAGCAGCGGAGCGGCGGCCCCATGAGGGCCGAGCGCGGCGAGAAGAATGCCGATCAGGCCGGGTCTCAGCACCGCATCGTCATCCAGCACCAGCACGTGAGTGACCGCCGGGGTGGAGAGGGCGGCGCGAATGCCGTGGTTCCACGCTGCGCCTGGGCCCCGGTTTTCCTTGAGCGCCAGCCAACGGCATTCAAGGGGCGACGCTGAGCAGACCTCACGGGTTTCGTCCGCCGCCGCATTGTCGGCCACGAACACACCACCGGCCGCCGGAACCTCGCTGTGCGCCAGATTGTCGAGCAGGCGCGCCAGTTCCTCGGGCCGCTGGTAGGTGGCGATCACGGCGGCCACACGCGGGGCCGGGGAGGCTGGGGTGCTCATATCTCGCGGCGGGAAGGTTGCAGGGCGGGCGGGGCTCGGTTATGCAGAAGGGATGCTAGGCCG
>JBMOJP010000191.1:0-2023 GCA_049315725.1 Chthoniobacterales bacterium
CCCGACACGAGGATTTTCAGTCCTCTGCTCTGCCAACTGAGCTACCTAGCCGATGACAAGACCCGCGAGTCTACGCGCGCGGCGGCGGGGATCAAGTTTTTGCCGCGGGCGCGGGTGCCGTGGCCGCGCGATGGTATTCCTTGTATTGGTAATACGGGTAATCGCTGCTGCCCATTTCCGCGCAGTTGTAGATGAGTCCGCGCACCATGACGCCGCGGACGGCGAGCAATTTGAGCGAGCGGATGAAGAGGCGGGCGGAGGTGAAGCGGGCGCGGACGACGAAGAACACGGCATCGACGAGCGGCGCCATGGCGCTGGAGTCGTCGGCGGCCAGGACGGGGCAGCTGTCGATGATGATGTAGTCGAATTTGTCGTTGAGCGTGTTGAGCAGCTTGCTGAATTTCGCCCCGGGAAGCGGCTCGGTGCCGGCGGCCATGACTTTGCCGCGCGGCATGAAATGGAGGTTCGGCAACTGGGTCGTGACGATGGTTTCGTCGAGCGGCACCATTTCTTTGAGCACTTCGGCCAGGCCGGGTTCGCTTTTGGCGGCAAAGTGGCGGTTGAGGCGGCCGCGGCGCAAGTCGCCGTCGATGAGGAGGGTTTTCGAGCCGGACAGCGCCATGGTGACGGCCAAGTCCGTGGCCAAGGTGGATTTCCCCTCGCCCGGAATGGCGCTGCTGATGAGAAAGCTCTTCGGATTGAAGTCACCCGCGGGCATGAAGAGCATGCTCGAACGGATATTGCGGAACGATTCGACGAGAATGTGGCGCTTGTCGCTCTCTTCGAGAACATGCATTTCCGAGTTCTTGAGGCGCGGGATGAGACCGACCACATCGAGTTCGGAGTGGGCTTCGAGTTCGGAGACGGAGATGTAGCGGTCGTCGAGTTTTCCGATGAGCAGAAGGATGCCGAGGCCGACGGCAAATCCGCCGAGGCCGCCCATGAGCAGGGCGCGGCCGAGGTCGGGACGAACGACGGACGGCTGCGTGCCGTATTCCATGACGTTGATGGTGTCCTGATCGATGTTGCGGTTGACATCGACGCTTTGCACGCTGGCGAGCAGACGTTCGTAGAGTCCTTTGCGGCGCTCGACTTCGCTCTTGAGGCGTTCGAATTCGCCGAGGCGGCGGCTCAAGTCGAGGGCTTTGACTTCCCACTCCTTGATGCCTTTCTCGGTGTTCTGGATCTGCACGCGGAGCGAGTCCATCTGCGAGTTGAACTGTTCGGAGGTCTGCCCTTGGAAAATTTCCATGAGGCGCTCTTGCAAACCGATGCGCTGGGCGAGTTCGGCCATCTTGGGATGGCGCGGCTTGAGGTTGATACCCATCTCGACGTATTGCGCGCGGAGGAGTTGGAGTTCCTGGCGGGCCTTGAGGTAATCGGAGGCCGGACCGAACCCGCGCATGATGGCGCCGACACCATCCTTGTTGGCATCGACGACGTTTTCCAATTGGCCCTGGCGCTCGAGGTTCTGCTCGAGGGACAGCGTTTCGAGCAGCTGGTATTCGGTGCGGAGGTTGGCGAGCTGGCGGTTCAACTGCGCGAGGTAAGCGCCGGCGCTGTTCCCCTCCTCCTGCAAGAATACGAGGTTGTTTTCCTTCTGCCAGTTGAAGAGCGCCTCTTCGGCTTTGCGCAGATCTTTTTCCAAATCAACAACCTGGTCGGTGATGGCGCTGAGGGTGACGTCGGATTTGTCGGAGCGCATCGACCGGCGGTAGGCGATGAACTCATCCATCACGGCATCGAGATAGGCTTTGGTCTGCTGCGGCTGCAGGCCCTGCGCGGTAACGGCGAAGATCGAGGTCTTCGGGATGATGCTGGCGTAGAGATTGACCGGAACTTTCTCGAGGTTCGGGTTGAGCGCCATGACGCGGGCGTCGGCGCGGCGGGCCACTTCGCTGCTCTGCAGGAGCTCGAGCTGGGTGCCGAAGAAGTTGGCCGCTTCCTCGCTGTAGACCGCACCCTCGGGCAGGGCGATTTTGCCGGAGACCATGAGGCGGCCGGAGGATTGGTATTTGGGCGG
>JBMOJP010000192.1:0-2016 GCA_049315725.1 Chthoniobacterales bacterium
GGCTCATCGCCGCCCTGAAATCCCCAGAACATGGGATCTTTGGCGATGGTGACCAGGGCGTTATCGCTCTCGGGCGGGCCGATCGTAAATTTCGTTCCGAAGGCCGCTGTGGCTGGGCTGCCGAGCGTAAAGTTGGCGAGGGCATATTCGGCGGCGAGACGGTCCTCGGTCACATCCGGGCCAAGCGCCATTTCAGCGTGCCTCGGTTCCTCGAGCACTCCTGTCCCGGGGCCCAGCCAGCCAAAGATCGGAAAAAACGATTTGCCTGCCGGCGCCGGATTTTGAAATTCAGCGAGATGGTCGCGAATCGTGCCCGGGCGAAGCGACACGTCGGAAACCTTGCATTTTCCCGGTGCGGCGTCCACGCGGAGCACGGCTTGAAGTTTTCCGTCCGCTTTCGGTGCGCGGGTTTCGAGAAAGAAGGGCACGGCATCCCCCTGAGTCGACGGGAGAGAAAGCAGGAACGAGCCGAGCGAGCGTCCGGAAACATCGAGCCAGTCGCCTGTGAGTTGGATGGAATCAACCTCGGACGAATACGTGCCCTTGAGTAGATACGCCCGACCAGCTTCCACGTCGATGCGCGCGGTTTCGTCGCCGGGGAGGGCGGCCCGAACGAGAGGGGAGTCACTCGTCAGGCGCGCGAATTGAGGGGATCCGTTCTCGACCCAGACGACCAGTGGCACATCCCCATCCATGGTGATGGTTGGCTCGGTCTGCGCGGAAGGAGATTGCATAAGGCGTTTGGCCGCCCAGGTGACACCACCGTCGGAGGAAACCGCATAGTGAATCTGCGAACATCCGCTGCGGCTGTCGGCCCAAACGATATGGAGGCGGCCGTCGCCGCCTTGGCCAAGCACCGGGCGGGACTGGTTCCCGGCGGCGGAAGCAACAACGACCGGCGCATTCCACGATCCATCGAGGCGTGAGCACCGGAAGATCACATCACCGTCCCGGCCATAAGTCGCGAGAAGCAAGCCATCCACCGCAAGACGCAGGGCACCCGCATTGGCCAGGGAAATCGTCTTGCCTTGCGCTTCCAGCACGGCATGTGAGGTATGCGGGGAAACGACGCGCAGCTCATTTTCCCAGAGCGCGAGGGCATGGAAGCGCCCGTCTTCACGCAACACGGCCGACGAGGCAAACGAATGCTCCGGGGCGGCCACGCCGATCTTTCTGGCGTCCCATTCCTTGACCCCCTCTTGGAGGCGTCCGGTGTAAACTCCCGAGTCGCCCGCATCGAACGCCAAGGTTTGGAGCGCGCTCCCATCAGGACGAATCGCCAAAGCAGGTCCGCTTCCGCGAGGCAAACCACCGCCCCCAACCAGCTTCGCTTCGGACCACGTCGCGCCGTGATCCTCAGACTTCACGTAACGCGGTGAGCTTTGATCGTCCTGCACTGTCCACGCGACATGCAGGCGGCCCTTCGTATCGTAAACCGGCTGGGCACGCCGGTTCAAAATCTTATTATACGGGAAAGAGGGTGCGAAGCGGATGACTGGAGAAAATGTCGCGCCGCCATCTTCCGAATTCGTCTGCCAGAGCAAGGATCCCCGACGGAACAGAACCGCCACATTTTTTCCCTGCGCGGCGAGGGCGGGTTCTTCGGCGGGAAATTTGGAGTCCGCCGTATAGCCAGGTGCGAGAGTGACGACTCCATGCGATGCCTCAGCAAGCGCCGCGCAGCTGGTGAGCAATAGGGCTCCCGCCACGACGAGCCCATGATGTCCGAAGTTCATCGCGTGTTTGACCGCTGGTTTGGTCCGTGGCACTCGCTGCATCCCTATTTCGCGATGCGCACCAGTTCGGCATTGCCGGCGGCAAGGTCGAGGCTGAGGGTCGCCCCCTTCAGACCGGCCATCGGCTCCCATTGGCCCGAATCGCGAGAGAGGAACTCGAGGGACTTCGGCGGCTCGCGAAATGTGACTTCGAGTTTTGCCGCGTTGAGGAAGTCCCGATTAACGAGCATGACGTAGTCGCGGGCGTCCTTGTCGCGGAATTCTCCCGCCAGTGCCATGC
>JBMOJP010000193.1:0-2016 GCA_049315725.1 Chthoniobacterales bacterium
GAGATGACGATCTGTTTGCCGGCTTCGAAGAGGTCGTTGAACGTGTGGAAGAATTCTTCCTGGATGCGCTCTTTGTTGGCGAGGAACTGGACGTCGTCGAGGAGGAGGACGTCGGCCTGGCGGTAGCGTTGGCGGAACTTGGTGAGGCTGTTTTCCTGGAGGGCCTGGATGAACTCGTTGGTAAACTTTTCGGTGGAGAGGTAGGCCACGCGGGCGTCGGGTTTACGGCGGAGGATGGCGTGCCCGATGGCGTGCATCAGGTGGGTTTTTCCGAGGCCGGTGTCACCGTAGAGAAAGAGGGGGTTGTAGGCCTGCGCGGGGGACTGGGCGACCGCGAGGGCGGCGGCGTGGGCCATCTGACTGTTGGAGCCGACGACGAAAGTCTCGAAGGTATTGCGGGGATTGAGGAGGCCGGCGGCGGGGCCGCGTTCGTCGTAGCGGGTGGTCTTGCGGGTGGCACCGGCGGAGGCGCGACTGCGGGCGAGGGCGGAGTCGGATCCGGCCTTCTGGCTGGTGGCCGAAGGGGTGGTGCCGGTAGTGGTCAACTTGACGTGGACGAGGCGCCCGGCGACGAGCCGGAGACGCTGGGTGATCAGATCGAGGTAGTTGTCGTTAATCCAAATCGAGGCGAATTCGTTGGGCACGCCCAAGGTGACGACGTCTTCGTTGGTTTCGAGGCAAACGACGGGCTCGAACCACATATGAAAGACATCTTCCGGGAACAGCGACTTGAAGTCGCATTTCACGGTTTCCCAGAGGCTGGGCGAGAGGGACGGTGTGGGCATTAGCGGGCGGTGGGAGCGGTTTTATTCACAGACGGGGCCGAGGGGCACTTTCGTCACGTTCGCTCTAGGCTGCATCCGGGCTCGCTGGGGGAGAAAATGGGAGAGTGGACCAACAGAAATAAAGCGAGAATACTGGAATGGTATAAAATGTTGTTGGCCAATTGATAGTTGGAGCTATCGGGTGGCGGCTAACGAGATGAAGCGTAAAGGAAGTGGGAAGGAACGTTCGGACCGGCCAGAAGAGGTGGCGGGAGGGGCAATAACTGCGAAGCAAAAATGCATGACAAGGCGAAGTTTTTGCCAAGTTACTCACAGGCGGGTTGGGCATAACTTTTTTGAATTTTTTGTTGCCAGCTTTTTTGGCGGTTCCGGGTTCCGCGTGGGCCGAATCGGCGGTGTATTCCGACCGAAAATACACGGGCGCGAATTCAGAGGGAAAAACGGTCGGAAAGGTTACAAAACAGTTACGGAGCCGAAACGGAAGTGCGTTCGGTGATACGCGAACGCGCGGGAAGCGAGGAGGAACCCTAGCCGCCGGCCGGGGAGGGTTCGACCCACTTGCCGTGTTCTTTAATTAGGGCGATCAGGCGGGCGTCGGCCTCGGCCTGGGGGAGGTTGTATTGCACGCAGGTCTTGCCCACGTAGAGGTTGATCTTCCCGGGTGCTCCGCCCACGTAACCGAAATCGGCGTCGGCCATTTCGCCGGGGCCGTTTACGATGCAGCCCATGATGGCGAGCTTCACGCCCTTCAGGTGGCCGGTTTGCGCGCGGATGCGTTGGGTGGTGGTCTGGAGATCGAAGAGCGTGCGGCCGCAACTCGGGCAGGCGACGAATTCGGTTTTTGAAGAACGTGCGCCGGCGCCCTGGAGGACGTTGTAGGCGAGGGTGGTCGCGCGGACGGGGTCGGACTCGGTTTCGATGCTGATCACATCGCCCAGGCCGTCGCAGAGCAGGCCGCCGGTGAGGAACGAGGCGTCGAGGAGGTGCGAGAGAAAGGAAGCCTCGGAGCGGATGGTGGTCGCGGCGGTGTTGCGAATCCAAAGCGGGGCGCGCGAACCGATGGAGTGGAGGGCGGCGACGAGGGCGCGGTAATGGCCGAGGGGATGGCTCGATTGCGGATTGCGGAGTGCGGAGTGCGGATTGGGGAGTGAGTTGAAAGTGAAAAGCAGAGCGGAGTCGCCGAGGGCAGAGAGGGTGGGCGCGAGGGCGGTGAGGTCGGCGGCGGTGGTCG
>JBMOJP010000093.1:0-8808 GCA_049315725.1 Chthoniobacterales bacterium
GCGCCGGCTTCGACCTCGACAAATGTTTTTGGATGAACGGCCAATACCTCATCCACATGCCACGGGAGCGCTTTGCCGAACTGAGCCGGCCCTTCATCGAGCGCGCCGGAATCAATTACGGCTCGCCCGAAGCCCTCCTCCCGGCCCTCGCGCTGGTGAAGGAGAAAGTCAAACACCTGACCGATGTGCCGGCTTGGATCGAGTTTTTCTTCAACGACGACTACGCCTACGACGAGGCCAGCGTGGAGAAGTCGATCTGCGCCGCAGGCGCCCTCGAGCGCCTGCAAGTCCTGGGCGACCACCTCCGCCCACTCGAACCCTGGACAGCGGAGAGTCTGGAAGCGGCCTTCAAGGAATTGGCAGCGACCCTCGGAATCAAGACCGCCTTGCTCGTCCATCCGGCCCGCGTGGCCGCCACGGGCAAGAGCGTCGGCCCCAGCCTCTACCACCTGCTCGAACTCCTCGGCCGTGACCGCGTCCTCGCCCGCTTCGCCCGCACGCGCGAGAAGTTTGCCGCCTGACAGATTTCCCGCCGCGGTCCACCGGCGGAATAATCCTCTGCCATCTTCCTCCGTCCGTGGCTAAACCTTGACCCGATGGATCTTCAAGCCACCACCTTCACCCTCGCAGACCTCCGCGCCCGCGCCGGAGGTGGCGGACCGATCCCGCCGGAGGTCCGCCTCGGCGTGCTGGGGTCGCCGGTCGAACACTCCCTCTCGCCCGCCATGCAGAACGCCGCGCTGGCTGCCCTCGGTCTGGAGGCGCGCTACGCCAAAATCGAATGCCCGGTCGAACAACTTGCCGAGGCTGTGACGCTGGCCCGCGCGGCCGGATTCCTCGGGCTCAATCTCACCATCCCGCACAAAATCGCCGCGCTCGAGATCTGCAGCGAACTGGATGAAACCGCCCGTCAACTCGGCGCGGTCAACACCCTGCTCTTTCACGGCGAGAGCATCGCTGGTTTCAACACCGACGGCCCCGGCTTCGTCCGGGCCATCCGCGACGTCTTCTCCTTCGACCTGCGCGACCTGCGCGTGATGATCCTCGGCGCCGGCGGCGGAGCCGGCTCGGCCGTCGCCCTCCAATGCGCGCTGGAAGGATGCCCGCACCTCGTGCTGGTCAACCGGAGCGAAGACAAGGCCCACGACGTCGCCACACGGGCCCGCCAAATTCTCCGGACCGACCGACTCGAGGGCCCCTCGGACCCGGTCACCGTCATTCCCTGGACCGACCAAGCGCTGCGCGAACAACTCACCCGCAGCGATGTGGTCATCAACGCCACATCCCTCGGGATGAAGCGCAGCGACCCGCGCCTCGTGGGTGCCGCACTCCTCACCCCGGACCTGATGGTTTTCGACATGGTCTACCGCCCGGCCGTCACGCGGTTGCTCGAGGACGCGAAATCCGCCGGCGCCCGCACGGCCAACGGCCTCTCCATGCTCCTCCACCAAGGCGCCCTCTCCCTCGAAATCTGGCTCAACCGCCCCGCCCCGCTGGACGCCATGCGCACGGCGCTGGCCCAAGTGGCCGCGTAGCGTCAGGCGTAGGATTTGTTGCTTTTTGTGGCGGTGCGCGTGGTTCGTGGTTGAGCCGCATCGGGCGCTTTGGCAACCTTTCAGGTTCCCCCTGATGCAACGCTCTTCCCTCCCCGCGTCGAAGACTTGGCTCCTGATTACCTCGGTGCTGCTGCTGGCCGTCTCCGGTTGTGCCACGAAGAAGGGCCTCATCGTTGACCCCGTCAAACCCGAGGTGCTTTACGATGCCAAGCCGGTTTCCGTGCTGGAGGGCAAGGCGTCGTATTATTACGGCCGGTGGATCGGGCACATCACGGCCAATGGCGAAATCTACCGCGCCGGGGACGTGACGGCCGCGCACAAATCACTTCCGTTCAATACCATGGTCCGGGTGACCAATCTGAAGAACGGGAAACAGGTCATCGTCCGCATCAACAACCGCGGCCCCTACGTCAAAGGCCGCATCCTCGATCTGAGCCTCGTCGCGGCCCAGCGCATCGACATGACCCAGGCCGGGGTGATTCCGGTGCGGGCCGAAATTCTGCGCAAGATCGAGGTCGTGCCACAAGTTAAGCCTAAGGCCGCCGAGGCCGCCCGCCGCAAGGCCGCGGAGCAAGCGGCAAAAGCCCCACCACCGAAACCCAAACCGACACCATCGGCGCCAGAGGGAACGACAAAACCGAAAAGCCAGAAGAGGCGGTGAAGCCAGCGACGGCGTCGGCGTTAACGTGAACGCGGCGGGCGCTTTTTGTCCTTCTTTCGCTGGTCGGCCAGCGGAGTGACAGTGACCAGTCCGCGCGAGGTTTCCATCTGGTTGCCGGAGGGTGAGAGGCCGTGGGCGAAGGCGGCGGGAACTTCCACCAGTGAGGCGCTCTCGCCGAGATCAATGACCCCGACATCACGGGCGGCCAGGCCCGCGCCTTCGACCAGCAGGTCGACCAAGTCACGCGGACCGGCCAGCTCGTGCCGGCCGAGGCCAACGGTGACCCAAAGTTTTCCGGGGCCGGCCTTGCGGGCTACGGCGGGGGCAGCGGGAGCGGCGGGGCGAACGAGGGGGTCTGGAGCGGCGGAAGCAGCGGGTCTGCGTTGCTCGGGCGGGGCAAGCTTCGGCTCGGCCGGAGCCGGGGCGGCCATGATCTGAAAAAGCGCCGCGGCCAACTCGGTGGAATCTACGCCTTCTTCGAGCAATCGGTCCACGGTCTTGGCATGCGGACGCCATGAGCCCTCCTCCAGGACGGCGCGCACCCGGGCGAGGAGCGCGTCGGCCCGTTTTTCGCCGATTTCTCCCGCCGTCGGCAGCGTGCCGCGGCGGATCTTGGTGTGGGCGAAGCGCTCGAGAAATGGAATTTTCCGCAGGTCGCGACCGCCGACAAAAGTCACCGCCATGCCGCGCTTGCCCGCGCGCCCGGTGCGCCCGATCCGGTGCACGTAGTCTTCGGGGTCATAGGGCAGGTCGAAGTTCACGACCAACTCGAGATCGTTCACATCAATGCCGCGCGCGGCCACGTCGGTCGCGATGAGGAATTCAAACCCGGCCTTTTTGAATTTGTTCATGACCCGCGTGCGCTGGGCCTGGGCGATGCCACCGTGCAGACGATCCGCGGGAATGCCCTGGGCCTGCAGATCATCAGCCAGTTCATCCACCATCCGCTGCGTGTTGCAAAAGACCAGACCCGAGCGGAACGAATGAAAATCAATCAACCGCATCAGGGCATCGAATTTTCCCCGTGGAGGCACCTCGTAAAACCATTGTTCGATGGCCGGGGCGGCCATCTCCTTCTGCTCGATGTTGAGCGTAACCGGATCGCGGGCATAACGATTGATCAGTCCGCGGATCGCCGGGGAGACCGTGGCGGAAAAAAATGCGGTCTGCCGCTCCGTCGGGACCGCGTCGAGAATCTTGCGGATGTCGTCACGGAAGCCCATGTCGAGCATGCGGTCGGCCTCGTCGAGAACGACAAACTTCACGCGGTCCAACTTCAAAGTGCCGCGATCCATGTGATCCATGACGCGTCCGGGCGTGCCGATAACGATCTGGGCGCCGCGCTTCAACTCGTAAGCCTGGCGCTCGAAGGACGCGCCGCCATAGACGGGCAGGGCGTGGATCCCCTTTTTGAAAACCGCCAGCTTGTGCACCTGCTCGGCCACCTGCGTGGCTAATTCGCGGGTCGGGCAGAGCACGATAACCTGCACCGCCCGCTCGGCCACATCGGTTTTCTCGATCGCCGGAATGGCGAAGGCCGCTGTCTTGCCCGAACCGGTCTGCGATTTCCCGACCACATCACTCCCGGCTAGCAGAATGGGGATGGCGGCGGCTTGGATGGGGGCGGCTTCCTCGAAGCCCAGGGCGGCCACGGCTTTCAGGACTTCCGGCGAAAGCCCGAGCCGATCAAAGGTGAATTTATCCATTAACCTTCAACCCTATCCCCCCGCCGCCTCCGCGTCACGGGTTCTTCCGGCCGCAGCGCTCTTGCGCCCGGGCCTCATCAAGCCTAGCTTCGCCGGCTTCCGTGCTCACCGTTTCATCAGTTGGAAAGTCCTTTGGCGGACGCGTTCTCTTTGAGGATGCGTCGCTCCAAATCAATCCGGGCGACCGCCTCGGCCTGATCGGGCCGAATGGCGCGGGGAAATCGACGCTTTTTTCACTGATTCTGGGAGAAAACAGCCCGGACGATGGAACGGTCAACCTGCAGCGCGGGCGCAGCATCGGCTTCCTCCCGCAGGAGAGCGCGCCCTCGGGCGAGGAAACTGTCCTGCAACTGGCCACGGCCGTGTCTCCCCAGATGGCGGCGGTGCAGGCCACGCTACGCGCCTTCCCTCACGACGATTCTGCGGAACACCATGAGGCGGTCGCGCATTTCATCGAACTGGACGGCTACAATCTCGAAGCCAAGGCAAAGCGCATTCTCGCCGGTCTGGCCTTTCGCGAGACCGATTTTCACCGGCCGGCCCGCACAATGAGCGGCGGCTGGATCATGCGGGCCCACCTCGCCCGCCTGCTGGTCATGGAGCCCGATTTGCTCATGCTGGATGAGCCGACCAACCATCTGGATCTGGAAACACTCGGATGGTTTCAGGATCACCTCGCGTCCTACTCCGGCGCGCTGCTGGTCATCTCGCACGACCGCGCCTTTCTCAATGCCATCTGCGAAGCCATCGTGGAAATCTCGCGCCAGCGCCTGCACCGCTACCAGGGCAACTACGACGACTACCTCACGCAGAGAAAAGACCGCGAGGAGCAATACGCCGCCGCCTACAAGAACCAGCAGCGCGAGATCGCGCACCTCGAGGATTTCATCAACCGCTTCCGCGCCAAGGCAAGCAAGGCGGCGCAGGCGCAGGAACGGATGAAGCGGCTGGCGCGTATTGATCGTCTCGCCCCGCCGGAGAACCCCGAGGCCACGGTGAAATTCCGCTTTCCCCAACCGCCCCGCGGCGGGCAGCGCGTGATTGAATTGCAAGGCGTCCGCCAAGCCTATGGTGATCACGTGGTTTACCAGAACCTCAACCTCATGATTGAGCGCGGCCAGCGCACCGTGCTTGTCGGGCCCAACGGCGCGGGCAAGTCCACCCTGCTGAAGATTCTGGCCGACTTGCTTCCGCTGGAGGCCGGCGAGCGAACCCCGGGACACAATGCGAGCATCGGCTACTTCGCCCAACACCGCACCGACACGCTCAACCTCACCCACACCGTGCTGGAGGAAGCAGGCGACGGGGTCAGCGGTCTGGGCGAGCAGGCCATCCGCACGGTCCTTGGTTCGTTTTTGTTCCGCGGCGACGATGTCTTCAAACGCGTGGGCGTGCTGAGCGGAGGGGAGAAAAGCCGCCTGGCCCTGGTCAAACTGCTGCTGCGTCCGCCGAACCTCCTGCTCCTCGACGAGCCGACGACCCACCTCGACATGGCCAGCATCAATGCGCTCATCGGCGCCCTGCAACCCTATGAGGGCACGCTGATCTTCGTCAGCCACGATGTGCATTTCATCCGGTCGCTGGCCACCACGGTCCTGCACATCAACGCCGGCCATCTCACACCCTACGCCGGGGACTACGATTATTACCTCGAAAAATCCGGAGCCGGGTGTGACCGCCGCGCGCTTGTGGCCCCGCTGAGCAACCACCGTCCGGCCGAGGCCGCAGCCCCTGCGCCGGTGCGCGAGAAGCTCGGGCTCAAGGAAATCCGCCAGCAACGGCGGGCCGAGGCCGAAGCCCGCAAGGCCGCATCGGCCGCCCGCCGTCAGGCTGAGGCCCGTCATGGCGCGTTGGAATTGGAGATCGTTGCGCTCGAAACCCGCCAGCGCGAGCTGACCGCGGTGCTCGAGACCGCGGCGAATGACTCGGCCTCGTTCGCCCTCCACCGCGAGCTGGCCGAGGTGACCGAGGCGCTGGAAAAAGTCAACGCCGAGTGGGAGACAAACGCCGGGCTGCTTTCCGTCCAAGCATGAACATGCCTGCCGCAGAGGTCACGCGGGCTTGCCTTTTCCTCTTAGCCCGAGACATTGGCGCGCCAATCATGAAAACCTTGAAGCCCCCGGCCCTGACTTTGGCCATGATTACGCTCGGCGTCTTCGCCGTCCTCACGCCTGCCCGTGCCGACGACGTGCGCACTTTCCTCCTCAGCGCGCCCAACACCTACGGCTGGTTTCCCGTCGAAGGCAACATCTCCTACGACTTTTTCCCCGACGGCCGCCTGCACGTCCAGGGTCCCGATGGCGAGGCCACCATGTGGGAAGGAACTTGGAAACTCGCGGGCGATCAGGTCACCCTCAAAATTCCCGCGCTCAAGTCCAACGAGACCCTCACGGTCGAGAAGGACGGCGACGAACTCCTGCTCGACGGCAAACGTTACAAGCGGTATGCCCCTGATTTCCTTCAACGCCAAACACCACCACGATGAAAGCCACCCTCAAGATCTTTGTCACCACACTGCTGCTCGCCCTCCCCGCCATGGCCGCGGATCAAGAAATGAGCTACCCCGAGGAGGGGCCGCTCATCACCTTGGTCGTTCCAGACGGTTGGATCTCCGGCTATGAGGACGGCGAGTTCCACGCCGCTTCGTCCGACAAAATGGACAGTATGCTGACGATCAAGACCCTCTCCGCCACCAAGAAGGAAGGTGCCGCCGCCATCGCCGAGATCAAGGCCCCGCTCGACGAGTCGTTCGGCGAAAACATTACCCACGGAGAAATGCAGGAGGGTGGATCGGAAAACCTCGGTTTCTATCTGATCAACTCCAAAGCCAAAACGACCACCGAAGAAGGTGAAACAAAGATCTTCATCAACTCTGTCCTTGTCACCCTTCCGGACTCCGAAAAACTCCTGCTCGTGCAGATCTTGTCGAACGAGGGGGGTTCGGAGAAGAACGGCGAAGCTATCGACCAAATCCTCAAGTCGATCAAGAAAAACGGTTAGACCAAACTGGGCGTCGCCCGAACCGCCACTGATGGAGCCTCCCCTTCCGCCGGATCGCGGGCGAGCCGGACCAAGCACCGGCCTGATCATCGCCGGGATCGTGTTCATGCTTGTCTGGGTGGCCGCGCATTACGTTCTCTTCCTCTTCACTTTCGCCGGCGGAATGTTGGCCGACATCCTTCTGACCATTTTCCGGGGGACGCAATTGCCGGGGACGATGAATCCACCCCGCCCGGTGCTGACGTGGGTTCCGGTCCTCCAGGCCGCCGTGATTTTGAGCGGCTCGGCTGGTCTTCCGGCTGGGCTGGCTTTCTTCTGGCGCGCCAAGCGCGGGTGGCTGCTGATCGCGGCCGCCGTGCTGCTCTTCCTCGCCCTGCCCTGCGCGTTCTACGCCGTTTACGTTCTGCTCACCACGGCGATGCTGCCCTGATCAGGATTGCGCCGGCGGGATGGGGGGGGCCGTCGGAGGGACGGCCTTCTTGCCCATGGACCGGAACGCACCGCCGAGCGTGAACGCGGTCCATCCTCGCACCAGCCAACGCAGCGCGGCGGTGGCCAGCCAGAGCGCCCACACAAGCATGGCGAGACGATACCACCAGACCGAGACCGACTGGACAAACGGTCGGGGCAACTCCGCCCCGGAGCGGTCGAGATACCAGTTGAGGAGGCCCGCGGTGGAGCCGTTTCCGGCAATGAACATTTCCGGCGAACCAAGCAAGCCGGCCGCGACGGCGCTGATCAACACACCAAGCGCGGCCACAGTGGAAATCACCACGAGCACCTGGGCGAGGTTGAACCAAACCGGTGTGAGTTTCTGAAAACGGGCGTGCCCGCGCCAGACGAGGAGGAACAACCACGCAACCACGACCAGAGCGGCCGGAAGCGGAACCTGGGTCAGCCCAAGGGCGAGCAGCATCCACGCGGGTGTCCGCAGCGGGCTGTGCTTGATCCGTCCGAGAACCAAGGCCGCCAGGAGCGAGAAAGCCAGCACGGTCCAAAACCGCACAGCCGGCCCGCGCTGCGGGCCTCCGGCCCACAGAACCCAGCGATCGCCGGGAATGCCCACGGTGGTTTCGATATTGGCGCTTTCGACCGGAAGAGTGACGGCGTCGACCTGCACCCGCGCGGCCAGCGGTGAGGCGGTCTTCCAAGCAACGCTCAGATTTTGTTCGCCGGGCCGCAGCGGGACAACCACGCGGTCTTGATCCATCCGCACCGGCAGATCTTTTCCGCCGACCGAGAGCGAGGTGATCTGCGCCCCGGCAGGCAGACCGACGAGAAAGTCCTCGCCCAGACTGCTGGTCAACGCCAACTCAAGCGTGGAGGTGCGCTGGCGATCGCCGAGGTTGACCGCATGCTTCGCGCGGTGAACTGTGACCGTCGCCCCGGGCACGGGCTCCGGACGGCCGATGACCAACTCCGCCGTCTCCCCCGGCCAGGGACGCCAGACCGGGACCAACTCGCCCGCACCTTCCTCGAAGACCGGGGCGGTTCCAGCGAAGGTCACATTCCACACGGGCGAGGCCACGAGGCGCCACTGCTCGGCCCAGGTATCATCCGGGCGTGTGGCCAGCACAAGCTGGTCGGAGGGGGTCAGTTCGCTCTGCCAGGACACCGCTTCCTCCCCGGCCGGCAGGCGGACTTCCGCGGCGCCGTCCTTGAGGGGAATGTTGCCGGAAAGCACCTTTTCCCCGGGAAGAAGTGGAATGCGCAGGGCGATGGCTTTGCCCGTCGCGGTGAGACGGCGCACCGTGGTGCGGACCTGCCAGACGAGGCCGAGTTCCAGTTCGCGCTCAACGGCCGCAACCGTCTGGTAATCCTGACGGTCGTAGGCCGCTTCCTGCGTGGCGGCTTTTTCCTGCCGCGCGAAAAACACCTGCTGCTC
>JBMOJP010000015.1:0-34273 GCA_049315725.1 Chthoniobacterales bacterium
GTGCCCTCCTGCTCAAGCGGATTTTGCGTGGCGAGGACGAGGAACGGGTCGGGCAGTTTGTAGGTCTTGTCGCTGATCGTGACCTGCCGCTCCTGCATGGCTTCGAGCAGGGCGCTTTGCACCTTGGCCGGGGCACGGTTGATTTCATCGGCCAGGATGAGGTTGGAAAAAATTGGACCAAGCTTGGTCGTGAACTCCCCGTCCCGCGGGTTGTAGATGAGCGTGCCGATCAGATCGGCCGGCAGGAGATCGGGGGTGAACTGCAGGCGCTGAAAACCAGTATGCAAACACGAGGCCAGCGTGCGCACGGTCAGGGTCTTGGCCAACCCGGGCACGCCCTCGAGGAGCACGTGGCCATTGGTCAGCAGTCCCATGATGAGCCGCTCGACCAGCAGCTTTTGCCCCACCACCACCTTGCCCACCTCGGAAAACAGCGGCTGCACCCATTGGCTGCTGCGCTGCACCTGTTCGTTCAATTCATGCGTTGTATGACTCATAGAAAAATACTTTAGTGAAGGAGCGCCTCAACAAGCGCCAAGGAAAAGAGACAGCGCCGGACCCCGCGCGTTCGATCTCCGTCGCCGTTCACGGCGTGGGAATGACCTTGTAATCGTCGCCGACCTTGACCTTTTCGTAATCCTTGAGGTCGACCCAGACGTTGAACACGCGGGTGCCGTCTGGGGTCTCCACCTTGAGGAGATAATGGCCCGCCACGGTCGAACTTTGCAGGCCACCGCGCCCCACGGTGATCTCCTGCGCCGGCTCGGGGGTGAATTCTTTGGCGATGATTTTCCCCGTGAAGGCCCCGCTGCTTTGCATTTTATGATTGAGCGAGTTGGTCGCGAGCACAATGGCTGCCAGCACGGCGACGGCGATGACGATGCCGAGAGAGAGGATGCGACGGCGATGCGGATCGCGGTAAACTTTAGGGGCCATGCAGAACGCAAGCTAGGCCCGGGACGCGCTGGCTGCACGCCGAAAGAGCCGCGCTTCGGCTTGATCCGCGGCGCGCAAGGCCTCCTCAATCGTCGGCTTGAGCACGCAAAAGTGGCCCATCTTACGGCCGGGACGGACCCCGCTTTTTCCGTAGAGATGGAGCTTCACGTCGGGGTCGGAGAGGAGCGCGGCCCAGTCGGGCTCGACGTCCGCCCACGCGTCGCCCAAAAGATTGACCATGACAACCGGCGAGAGGAGCCGGGGCGAGCCGAGGGGCAGGCCGCAGACCGCGCGCAGCTGCTGCTCGAACTGGCTGGTCACGCACGCGTCGAAACTGAAGTGCCCCGAGTTGTGCGGGCGCGGGGCCAGCTCGTTGACCAGCAGGGAACCGTCACGCCGGACAAAAAATTCCACCGCGAGCAAACCGACCAGATCGAGCGCGCGGGCCAGCGAGGTGGCCAGCCGCTGGGCCTCGCGGGCCGTGCTTTCGTCGATGCGGGCGGGCACGATCGAGCGGGCGAGAATGTGGTGGCGGTGCAGGTTCTCCGCCGGCGGAAAACAGGCCACCTGCCCGTCGGAACCGCGGGCGCAGACGACAGAAATCTCGCAGCGGAAATCCACCCACTCCTCGAGCACGGCCCGGGGCGCACCAAGACGCTCCCACGCCTCCACGGCATCCGCCGCGCTCTGCAGCCTAGCCTGACCCTTGCCGTCATAGCCGAAATCCGCCGTCTTCAGCACGCAGGGGAAACCTCCGGCCACGGCGGCGGCCACAGCCTCGGCGGCCGACGTCACGATCTTGTGGTCCGCGCAAGGCACACCCTGGCGGACGAGAAATTCTTTTTCTCGTTCACGATTTTGGCAGATGTGGAGCACCTCCGGCCGGGGATAAACCGGGCGCAAGGCGGCCACACATTCGAGCGAGGCGGACGGAATGTTCTCGAACTCAAATGTCACCACATCCACCCCGCAGGCGAACTCCTCGAGAACCGCCAGATCGTCGTAGGGCGCGGTGAACTCGCGATCGCTCACCTGCCCGGCCGGGCTGTCCGGGGTCGGCTCGACCGCATGGACGCGATAACCGAGCCGACGCGCGGCGAGGCCGAACATGCGCCCGAGCTGCCCACCCCCGAGCAACCCGACCGTCCCGCCCGGGAGGACCGGATGAAAACCTTCCGCCGCCGCAGGCGGCCCGCTAACTTGCCGTTCTTCGTTCATGGATTATTTGGTCTATCTGCTCGTGCTCGGTCTGCTCTCGGTGCTGGGGCGGCTACCCCTTGGCGTGGTTTTCCGTCTCGGGTCCGCACTCGGCTTCGCTGCCTGGATCATCCTGCCAAAATACCGGCGTCTGGCACGACACAACATGGAAATCGCTTTCGGGGCAACCATGAGTCCGGCGGAAATCCGGCAACTCGCCCGCCGGCACTTCACCAACCTCGGAGCCAACCTGCTGAGCGCACCGCGCCTGGCCCGCCTCCCCGAGGCCGCGGTGGAGGCGAGGGTCGACCTCATCGGCTTCCCCCTTTTGCGCGAGGCGCTCGGCCGCGGCCGGGGCGTGGTCATGGCCATCAACCATATCGGCAACTGGGAGCTTTACGCCCAGCTCATCGGCCGGGTGCGCGACGTGCCGGTCGGCACCATTTTCCAATCGCAGCGGAACAAATACCTCAACCGTCTGATCGACCGCGACCGACGCCGGCTCGGGTTGCAGACGTTTGACCGGCGACGCGGCTACCTCGGGGCGGTCGGACTGGTGCAAAGCGGGGGCATCCTTGCGGTGCTCGTGGATCAACATGCGGGTGAAGGCGGAATCTGGATGCCCCTCTTTCGCCGTCTGGCCTCGACCTCGCCGCTGGCCGCGATCATCGCGCAAAGCACGGACGCCCCGATGATCTCCGTGTCCATCCACACGATTGGTGTGGCGCGCTGGCGTTGCGAGATTTTGCCGGCCTTCGAGCCGGCGCAACGGCCGGTCGAGGATCTGACCCTCGAGCTCAACCGCATTCTCGAAAAACAAATCACCGGGTCGCCGCCCGACTGGTTCTGGGTGCACAACCGCTGGAAAACACCTCATGCCTTTCTGCTCGGACACACCCGGCGGGGCATTTACCTTCCGCCGGAAATGCCCGCCCGGGCGTTGCAACGCTTCAACCTGCTCGTGCGCTCGAGCAACTGGCTGGGTGATGCCGTGATGAGCATCCCCGCCGTGGAGGCCTGCAAGGCCGGCCGACCCGACTTGAAGTTGACCGTGCTCTCCCCGGCCAAGCTCGCCCCGCTCTGGCGGCGGGTGCCGGCGGTGGACGAGGTGATTGAAATCCAGCCCGGTGAAAACCCCTGGAAGCTCGGACGACGGGTGCAGGAAAAATTCGATGCGGCCATTCTGTTTCCCCATTCGCTGCGCTCCGCGCTGGAGGCCCGATCCCTCGGCGTGCCCCGCATTGTTGGTTATCCCGGACACCACCGCGGATGGCTTCTCGGCTCGACCCCGACGTTCGCGCCCGAGTCCGGCGGGCATCACGCCGATCGCTACCTGCGGCTGGTCGGACACTACGGTGCGCCGCAGCCCGAGGGAGGGGCGACGTTCCGGAGGCAGATCCGTCCGCCCCGCGGCGGACGTCCGTTGCGCATCGGCGTCTGCCCCGGCGCCGAATACGGCCCGGCCAAACGCTGGCCGGCAGAACGCTTTGCCGCCGCCCTGCGCGTTTTTGCATCCACGGAATCGGCCGAGTGGATTCTTTTCGGCGTGGCGGGGGATGCCGAGGCGGGCACGCAGATCGAACAGCAATGCGGATTTCCCGTGCGTAACCTGATCGGCCGGACCTCACTCGATCAGTTGATGGATGAGCTCGCGGCCTGCGACGTCCTGCTGACCAATGACACCGGCACCATGCATCTGGCCGCGTTTCTCGGCGTTCCCACCGCGGCCATCTTCGGCTCGACCGAGCCGGATCTGACTTCGCCGCTGGGTGATTTCCACCGGATTCTGCGACACAAAGTCGAGTGCAGCCCGTGTTTCCTTCGTGAATGCCCGATCGACTTCCCTTGCATGACGGGGATTGATCCGGCCGAGGCGGCCCGCGCCCTGCGGGAGTTGTGCCTCAGGGCTTGACGATCGCGTAGGTCTTTTGCCCGCCGCGCTCGATCATGAGCATGGCCTCCTCCCCCGCGGACAACGCATCGAGGGCCGCATCGAAGGATGCGGTGTCACGCACCGCGTCATCCCGGATCGAGGTGATGACGTCACCCCGCCGCACACCGCCGAGCGCGGCCACACTGCCCTCGGCCACATGCGTGACGATGACACCGCCGCCCGATCCGGTTTCACGGGCCATGGCCTCGCTCAGATCCTCCACCTCCAGACCCAGCCGCGTTTCTCCCTGCGCGTTGCCACCCGCCGCCGGGGGCTTGGCCCGGAAGGGGGCCGAACGTCCCGCCGATGCCGTCAGAGCCGGTGGCTCGGGCGATTCCTCGGTCTGAACTGAAATGGTGCGGAAGGCGCCTTCGCGCGGTCCGCGGCGCCAGACTTTGAGACTGACGTCCTGGCCGATGCGTTTGCCCAGCACGGCTTGCTGCAATTCACGCGCGCTGGCCACGGCCTGCCCGTCGATCTCCACGATCACGTCGGCCGGACGCAACTCGCTGCGCACCGCCGGTGCATTCGGTTCGAGCGAGCGCACGACCACCCCGCGTTCCAAGCCCATCATTTCCTGCAACGCCGGCTGTTCGCCCAGCGTCTCAATCCGAATACCCAGCCACGGCCGCACGACCCGGCCGTTTTTGATCAGATCATCGCTGACCGCGCGGGCGATCTTGGAGGGAATGGCGAAGCCGAGCCCGCGGCTGAGGCCATTGATCAGGGTGTTGACGCCGATGACGGCGCCGTCGAGGTTGCAGAGCGGTCCGCCGCTGTTGCCGGGGTTGATCGCCGCGTCGGTCTGCAGATAGTCCTCGTAAACTGTGCTGGTCAGGTTGCTGCGGCCTTTCGCACTCAAGACACCGACGGTCAGCGTGTAATCGAGTTCGAAGGGCGCGCCGAGGCTGCAGACGAATTCGCCCACCCGCGCCGCATCGCTGTCGCCCCAGACGATAGCCGGCCAGCCCGAGCCCTCGGCCTTGAGCACGGCGAGGTCGGTCTTGGCATCCACCCCCACGATGGTCACCGGCACCCGGCTTCCGTCCTGGCGCCGCGCCACCACCCCGCGCTGCGGATCCGCACCTTCGACGACATGCGCATTGGTCAGGATGTAGCCGTCCTCGCGGATGACAAACCCCGAGCCCTCGCGCTGCGGCGTGGGCGACGGCTGCCCCGGGCCGCGCTGGTTGGGGAAAAGAAACTGCCAGGCCAAGGCGTCCGCCGGAGACACCTCGGCCTCGCGGGCGATTTCCAGCACGACCACGCTGGGAGCCAGGCGGTCATAAACGTCGGCAAAAGCCGTGCCAAACGCACGCGCCGCAGACGCCGGACCCTGCGCCGCCGCCATTTCCGCGGCGGCGGCCAGCCCGAGAAGGACGAGGAGAAAACATTTCTTCATCGGCGCACACCCTAGCACAGCAGACCGCGACGGCAACGGGCCGCGCGCCTTTCACTTGAACTTGCGGCGGTCCGGCCCAAGAGTATCCGATTGTCTTTATGGATCTCTCGGATCCCCAATACTTCATCAACCGCGAGCTGAGCTGGCTCGAGTTCAACCAGAGGGTGCTGGATCAAGCCAATGATCCGGAGGTTCCGCTGCTCGAGCGGCTCAAGTTTCTCTGCATCGTGTCGTCGAACCTCGACGAGTTTTTCGAGGTCCGCGTGGCCGGTCTCAAGCAAGTGCTGCAAGCCGGGTCCGAGGCGGCCGGACCGGATGGCCTGACCGCCGCCGAGCAACTCGCGGCCATCTCCAAGCGCGTGCGCCGTCTCGTCGCGGACCAATACGCCTGCTGGCGGGAAGCGGTCAAACCGCAGCTGGCGGAAAAAGGCGTCCGCTTCCACCGCTACCCCGAGGTGGGCGAGGCGGAGAGGCGGCACTTTGAGGAGTATTTCGAGCGCGAAGTTTTTCCCGTGCTGACTCCGCTGGCCCTCGATCCGGCGCATCCTTTCCCCCAACTGCTGAACAAAAGCCTGAACGTGCTCGTCGAGCTGGAGAGCAGCGAACTCGGCACGGACCTGGCCGTCGTCCAGATCCCGCGCATCCTCCCACGCGTCCTGCCCTTCCCGCAGAAGGAGAACGGCAGCGACCACGACTTCATCTTCCTCGGCAACCTCATCCAGGCCCACGTCGGCCGCCTCTTCCACGGGGTCAAGGTGCGGGGCTCCCACGTGTTCCGCATCACGCGTAACAGCAACCTCTACGTGGACGAGGAAGAGGCGCGCAATCTGCTCCGCGCCATCGAAGACGAGCTGCGCAAGCTGAACCGCGGCAATGCCGTGCGTCTGGAAGTGCAGGACTGCCCGGAAAACCTGACCACGCGCTTGTGCGAGGTCTTCAATCTCGAGAAGACGGACGTTTACCGCACGGAGTGGCCGCTCAATTTGCTGCGGCTCATGCCCATCGCGACCGAACTCGACCGGCCCGACCTCAAATACAAACGCTTCACGCCGGTCACCGTGGTGGGCCTCGGCACGGAGCACGACATTTTCTTTCACATCCGCAAGGGCGACATCCTCCTCCACCACCCCTACGACAGCTTCCAGACCGTCCTGGATTTCATCGGTCAGGCGGCCGAGGACGCGCAGGTTCTGGCCATCAAGCAGACGCTTTACCGCACGAGCTCGGACTCGCCGATTATTCCGTTGCTCATCGAGGCCTCGCGCCAAGGCAAGCAGGTCGTGGTCGTGATCGAACTCAAGGCCCGCTTCGACGAGGCGGCCAACATCCGCTGGGCGCGGCAGCTCCGCGAGGCCGGCGTCGACGTGGTCTACGGCGTCTCCGGGCTCAAGACCCACGCAAAGATGGCCATGGTTGTGCGCAAGGAATACGACGGCATCCGCCGCTACGTCCACCTCGGCACCGGCAACTACCACCCCTCGACCGCACGGCTCTACACCGACCTGAGCTACTTCACGGCCCGCCCCGATATCACCGAGGACGTGGCCAACCTTTTCAACACCGTCACCGGCGTGTCGCAACTGCCCCCGCCGCACAAGCTACTCGTCGCCCCGTGGCATCTGCACAGGCAGGTCATCGGCCTGATCGAAAACGAAATCGCCCACGCCCGGGCCGGCCGGCCGGCCGGCATTTTTGCCAAGCTCAACTCGCTGGTCGAGGAGGACACGATCGAGGCCCTCTACCGCGCCTCGCGCGCAGGCGTGCCGGTCCGCCTACTCGTCCGCGGCATCTGCGCCCTGCGCCCCGGACTCCCCGGGGTGAGCGAGAACATCGAGGTGCGCAGCATCGTCAGCCGCTTCCTCGAGCACAGCCGCCTCTACCGCTTCGAGAACGCGGGCGACCCGCTTTACTACATGGGCAGCGCCGATTGGATGGAGCGTAACTTCCACCACCGCGTCGAGGCGGTCTTCCCGGTGGAAAGCCCCGGGATGAAGCGGCATGTGCAGGAGATCATTGACAGTTTCTGGCAGGACAATGTCCGGGCCGAAGCCCTGCGACCGGACGGCTCCTACCGCCCGGTGCCGCCCGGCGAGCCGCGCTGGGATGCGCAGGAGGAATTCCTCGCCGAAGCCGCCCGCCGCCGCAAACGCCGGCCCGCCACGGAGGAGGGCTGATTTGACATCCCGGCCATCGCGCGGACATTGGGACCATGCTACTCCTCCGCGGCGTCGTCCTGGCGGCCCTGACCCTCGGCCCCGTCGCCGCCTCGGCGGAATCCGAAACCGCGAGGGTGAGCGTTTCTCTCGTGGATGAAAACGGCCAAACCCTCCCCGCCCGACCGATGGAAAAAGTGATCAAGACCGATGCCGAGTGGCGCGCCCAGCTCGGCGACGAAGCTTACCAGGTGGCCCGCGGCAAGGGAACGGAGCGTCCGTTCTGCGGCGCGTTCCACGACAACAAGAAGGACGGCATCTACATTTGCGTCTGCTGCGACCTGCCGCTTTTTCGCTCGGACGCCAAGTTCGACTCGGGCACCGGATGGCCCAGCTTCTTCCAGCCCGTGGCGAAGGAAAATGTCATCACCGAGCAGGACCGCAGCCACGGCATGCTCCGCGAAGAAATCCTCTGCGCCCGCTGCGACGCCCACCTCGGGCATGTGTTCAACGACGGCCCGCCGCCCACCGGCCAGCGCTACTGCCTCAACTCGGTTTCGCTCAAGTTTGTGCCGAAGTGAACCCCCTCAAGCTGTGGCGGCGGTCTATGACCGCCGGAACCTTTCCTCCGTCGTGCACCGACGGTCATAGACCGCCGCTACAAATCCCCTCCATGAAACCCGCTCTCCTGCTTTTTCTCCTCACCTCCCTCCTCCATGCTGCAGACTCTCCCATGAAAACCCAAACAGCCACCCTCGGCGGCGGATGCTTCTGGTGCGTCGAAGCCGTCTACGAACGCATCCCCGGCATCATTTCCGTCACCTCCGGCTACGCCGGCGGACAGACCGAGAACCCGACCTACGAGCAAGTCTGCTCCGGCCGCACCGGCCATGCTGAGGTCGTGCAAATCGCGTTTGATCCGGAAAAAGTCTCCTACGAAAAAATCATCGACCTCTTCTGGGACGCGCACGACCCGACCACGCTCAACCGCCAGGGCGCCGACCGCGGCACGCAATACCGCTCGATCATCCTGACCGCGGACGACGAGCAAGCCCGCCTTGCCCGCCAATCCAAGGAACGCGCCCAGTCCAGCTTCAAGGCACCCCTCGTCACCGAGATCGTGCCCCTGACCAAATTTTACCCGGCGGAGGACCACCACCAGAATTTCTACCGCGACAACCCCATGCACCCCTACAACCAAGCCGTCATCCGGCCGAAGTTGGAGAAGCTGGATGCGAGGAAGTCCGAGTAGTCGGCGGCGGGTGGCCGCGGACCAGCCACAAGCAAAAATTCACAGATCCAGCGGACTGCGCGCATCCTGCACCGTCTCTGACGGCACCGTGGGCAGATAGATCATCGTGGTCTTGACGTCCCCGTGCCCGAGCAATTTCTGAATCGTCTGCAGGTCATACCCGGCCAGCAACAAACGACTCGCAAAGGTGTGGCGCAGCACGTGCGGCGTGACCCTCTTGGGGGATGCCCGGCTGTCTGCGCCGCTCGCTTTGCCGCCGCCTGCACATTGGCTGTCATGGAGGTGGCACTGCCGTTTTGAAAACCTTCGCACTCGTGTCCTCTTCTTCCTTGGCAAACTCGATCTCTCCCTAGCTTGAGCAAATCACAGCAAATTGTGCGGAGAACCTGATTTCAGAGGTCCCAAGGCGACGGGACATTGGTGTGACTCAGCGGGCTGCGGCCATTCCGTCCGCCACTACGGCTGGGCCTCCCCGCGCAAAATCTCGGCCGCGCGCTGATGCCCCGCCGTTGCCGCCCGCTGCAGCCATTCGGTGGCGAAGTCGCGCTGCAGTTCGTAGGACGTGCCGAAACGGTAGAGCGACGCGAGGAGGAACTGACATTCGGCGTTGCCGTTTTCCGCCGGCGGCTTGAGCAAGGCCTCGGCCTTGGCCTCGTCCTTGGCCAGTCCCCACTCTCCCCGGACATAAGCCTGGGCCAGCGCTGCAATGGCCGCCGTGTCCCCCTCGGCGGCGAGTTTGTTCAGCCACTCCACGCCCTCCTTTTGTGCGGCCGGATCCTCCGAGTTGGCCAGGAGCAGGCCCACGGCGAACGCGGCTTTTTTATGCCCCTGTTCGGCCGCGCGGCGTCCCCAGCGCACC
Organism: Chthoniobacterales bacterium; assembly: GCA_049315725.1. Taxonomy (GTDB): domain Bacteria; phylum Verrucomicrobiota; class Verrucomicrobiia; order Chthoniobacterales; family JACTMZ01; genus JACTMZ01. Next base: position 9,733 of record JBMOJP010000015.1, read on the forward strand.
GCCGCCTCGGCATCCGGGGAGGTTCCCCGGCCTTCCGCATACATCGCCGCCAGCTCGTATTGCGCCTCCGCCATCCCCAGATCCGCCGCCCGCCAGATGTAATCGAAGGCGGCGGTGGCGGATGGCGCCATGCCGCGTCCCGCCGTCGCCAGCGCCGCCAGCTCGTAGAGCGCCTCGGGGTCCTTCTGGGCGGCGGCCGACTCCAACAGCTTCACCCCTTCGTGCAAACGGCCGTTGTCCCCGGCGGTCCGGACATAGAGAACCCCCAGCCGCGTCTGCGCCCAGGCCTCGCCGCTTATGGCCGGGGCAAAAAAAACCTCCTCCTCCGGCGTGCGCGTAAAAGTCGGGCTCGGCATCTCGGCCGGCGGCAGCACCTCCGCGGGGGTTGAGCGCGCGGCCGGGTGCCGGCCGAGCATCTGCCCCGCCGCTGGGGCCGGAAGGCCGGGATTCTCCTGGGCTTGCGCCGTGGAACAGACCGCCCAAAGCAGAGGGACCGCGAGCCGTCGGGTAGGGGACATGAGCTCCGAAGCTATCCGCCCGTCCTGACCATCTCAATCCTGCGGATGCCCGCCACTCTTGGCCCGATTCCTGTTTTTTTCTCCAGGAGAAACCCGCAAACATCCTGAACTTCAACCAAGCCTACAGCGCGGTCCTCAAATGGGATTTCCTCGCCGGTTTTACGTCATCCGCCGCCGCCGTCGCGGGTAGGGCCGTCCGCGGCCTCGGGTGCATGGCCCGGCCGGCCACCACGCCGTTCAAGTCCGGCATGTTGGGACTGCTGGATGCAGCGCGCGGACCCGGTGCGCCCACCTCACCGCTTCCTCGTCCCGTGTTTTCCGGCCGTGGGGCAAATGGCGGCGAGTTCGCAGGCGGCGCAATCCGGCTGGCGGGCGAAGCAGCGGCGGCGGCCGTGCCAGATGAGGAGATGGCTCCACTCGGTCCACGCCTCGCGCGGCACGAGCTTCACTAGATCCTGCTCAACTTTCACCGGGTCGGCATGCTTGGTCAGTCCGAGGCGGCGGCTCAAGCGCCCGACATGGGTGTCCACGACCACGCCGGCCTCGATGCCGTAGGCGTTGCCGAGAACGACATTGGCGGTCTTGCGTCCGACGCCGGGCAGGGCCGTGAGAGCATCGAGGTCGCGCGGGACTTGTCCGCCGTGCCGGGCCACGAGCTCGGCCGCCGCGGTGCGGATGTTTTTCGCCTTGCTGCGGAAGAAGCCGGTCGTGCGGACGAGTTCCTCAATGTCCTCCCGCGCGCCGGCGGCGAGGCTGGGCGCGTCGGGGTAGCGGCGGAAGAGGGCGGGCGTAATGAGGTTGACCCGGACGTCGGTGCATTGGGCCGACAGGATGGTGGCGACGAGCAGTTGAAACGGTCCGTCGTGGTCGAGTTCGCAGCGGACGCCCGGGTAGGTGGCGCGGAGGATGCGGAGGATTTCCGCCGCGCGTCCGGCCCGATTCATCGTTACTTCGCCCCGAGGGCGGAGAGACGCTCCTTTGCCTTGGCGGCGAGGGGCGAGTCGGGGAATTTTTCCACGAGTTCCTTGTAAGCGCGGATGGCCTGCTCCTTCTGCTTCGCGGCCTTGGGCGCGTCGGTGGCCTGGAGCTCCGCGGCCTGCGCCTCGAGGAGTTGCCCGCCTTCCCACAATCCGGTCGATGCCGCCTCGGGCACGCCGTCGTAAAACGCGGAGATTTTGATGAAGTAGTCAATGGCGGCTTCGCGTTGGCCCTTGTCCTTCTGAATGTAGCCACCGAGCAGCATCGCGTCGGCGCGTAGTTGGGAGGAGGCGTTGGGGGCGCGGATGATCTGAGTAAGCAGGCCGATGGCTTCATCGCCCTTGCCCTGCGTGCGGAGGGCTGCGGCGATGCCGTAGTTGGCCTCCAGCACCTTGGGCGACCACGGGTAGATGGACTTCAATTGCTCGAAAAGCTGACCGGCACCCGCCACATCACCCTTGGCCTGGGCGACGCGCCCCAGCCCGAAGATCGAGATGGCTTGGGCCTCCTGGATGGCGGGCGGGGCCTGCCCTGGCTGGGCGCCGGCGGGGTTGGGGTAGTCGGTGGCGACTTTTTCAAAGACGGCTTTGGCTTCGTCCGTTTTCTTCGCGTCGATCAAGGCGAGGCCGTAAAGGTCGAGGTCGGACGGGGCATAAACGAGCGCGGCGTCGTAGGCCTTGTTCATCTCCTCGAGCGCGCGGGGTTTGTCCGTGTTGTTGATGAAGACGGCGCGAACGAAGAGCACCTTGCTCTTGGCCGCATCGGGCGACTGGGCGGCGAGGTCGGCGAAGTATTTTTCCACCGCCGGGGCGTCGATCAGGCCGGCCTCAGCCTCCAACTTCTTGGCCGCGAGAAGCGAGCGCAGGCCGAGGCTCAGTTGGGGGCTGTCCGGGTAGGTCGCGACCATTTTTTCCGCGGCGGCGATGGAGGCGTTCATCGATTCCTTCCATTTGGCCTGCTCGTCGGAATTGAGGGCGCCGTAGCGTCCAAGCCGCTCCGCGCTGTTGCGCTGGAGGTCGGCGATTTTCAGCATGGCTTCCGGGGCCTTGGGCGAGGTGGCGTATTTGGTCGCGAAGTCGGTGTAGGCGGCGACGGCGGCGGCGATATTACTGCGGTTGGTCTCGGTCTGGCCGATGCTGTCGAAGGCAAAGAAAACTTTGTCATCCTGCGGATACTTCTCGGTGAACTCGCGCATGAGGCGGACAACCTCGTCGCTGTTTTGCGCCGCGCCGGCGAGCTGCGCGCGCTGGAAGTAGGTGAAGGGGGCGGGCTGGCTTTGGGGGAACTTCTCGGCCACGAGGGCGAGGGCGGCGATGCCCTCGTCGTTGCGGCCGAGGGCGAGCTTGGCCGCGGCCCCGGCGTAGATGGCGCTGGGGGTCAGGCTGGTCGCCGGGTATTTCTGCACAAAGGCGTCAACGAGCGGGAGCGCCCCGGCGTTGTCGCCCTTCATTTGCGTGCCGACGGCGACCCAGAATTCGGCCTCCTCGACCTGCGGAACCTTCGGATATTTGGTCACCAGGTCCTTGTAGGCCGCGATGGCCTCGTCCCACTTCTTCTGCTCCTTGAGCACATTGCCGATCCCGAGCTGGGCCACGGCGGCGACCTCGGCCGCGGGATTCGTCGCGAGAAAATCCCGATAGGTCTTGAGCGCGCCGTCGAAGTCACCCTGCTGGGCGCGCGCCGTGGCCTCATTGACCACGGCCAAGCCGAGGAAGGGGCTCTTGGGGTAAAGCTGCGCGGCCTCCTTGAAATAGACCGCGGCTTTTTCCGGGTTGCGCACGGCCGGGTCCGGGTGGGTCAGGAAGAGGTTGCCGAGGGCGACCGGCAGATTGGCCGCGATGGGGTCGCCCTTGTGGTCGCGCTGGAAAGCCTCGTAACGCGTGGTCGCCGGCTCGGCCGCGCTCTGCAGCGCGTAGGTCATGGTGGTGAAATAGAGGTTGCGCTTCTTGTCCTCGTCATCGCCGAGCAGCGGCGCCGCGTGGGTCAGGACGACCCGGGCCTCATCGTAGGTGCCCTGCTGGTAGTAGGACTCACCGACTTTCTGCAGCGCGCTCACTGTCTGGTCGGGGCGGCCCTGCAACTCGGCCAGCTTGCGGCGGGCACGCTCGGAGAGGCGGTCGAGGCGCTTGAGCTCCGCCGTGTTGCGCGCGAGCAGCGCGGCGCGGCGCAGTGGCGGGAGGGCGTCAATTTTTTCCTGTTGGCGGGCCAGCATGTTGTCCTTGGGCAGGATGCCGCGGAAAGCCTGGCGGGCGTCCTCGAGTAGGGCGGCCTTTTTGTCGTCCGGGGCGGAGGCCGCCTCGCTGAGGAGAATCTCGCCGAGTTGGAATTGGGCGGCGTTGACCAGGGTCAGGTCGGACTTCTTCGCGATGATGTCGCGAAGGAGGTCGGCTGCTTTCTGGTAAAGCGCGAAGCCCGGCGCGGGATCGGCTCCCTCGGCGGAGAGCATTTTGCTGCCCTCGGTGGCGTAAACGAGGGCGAGGAGATTCTGGCTTTCGAGGATGCTGGCGCTGCTGGCAAAACGCTTGAGGTTGGCCTCCAGCGCGGTCTTGGCCGCGGCGTAATCGCCGATCTGGAACGAGGCCAGGGCGCTGCCGTAGTTGGCGGATTCGATTTCGGACGACTGGGGATACTTTTGGATGAACTCTGCGTATTTTTTTACCGCATCCTCGAAGTTTTTCTTCCGCGCGGGGTCCTCCGGCTTGAGGGCGGCGGCGAGGCCCGAGAGGGCTTGCGGCTGGAGCAGGGCGGCCAGTTCGGCTAATTCGGGCGGGGCCGGCGGCCCGGCGAAAAATTTGGCCAGGGTGTCGAGGCTCTTCTTATTGTCTCCGATCAGGTAACAGGCATACGCGAGTTGCACCTGGGCATTGCCCACGACGGTCGAGGTCGGGTAGTCGACGAGGATTTTCTCGTAGGCCGCGACCGCCGCGGGGTAGTCGCCCCCGATGTAAACGTTGTTCGCGGCCTCGAGGGCCTGGGCGGGGGCGTCCTGCCCGAGGCTGGTGGAGGCCGAGGCGGCGGCAAGAAGAAGAACAAGTAGGCGGGAGGAAAAGCTCATCGCCGACCAAGCTAGCGCAGTTTGTCGCCGAGGAAAAGCGTTGCCGTGCGGGGGTCCGGCGCCCGGGCTTTCCCTGCGGGCCGGGGCCGTCTATACTCTCGGACCCATGCCCGATTTGTCCCATGCTCTGAGGCCCGGCCGCGAGAGCGGTGCCCTGCTCGAATCCTCGCTGGCCAACATCGAGGCGCTCCTCGCGGCCCGACCGCGTGATTACGAGCGCGCCGCCATCGAGGAACTGGCCGCGTCGGGCGATTGGGAGGAGTTGAACAACCGCTTTTTCCGCCCGCTGGCTTTCGGCACCGGCGGGTTGCGGGGCAAAACCATCGGCGCGGTGGTCACGGCCGCCGAGCGGGGAACCCCGCAAGCGATGGGCCGCCCGGAATTTCCCTGCACCGGGACGAACGCGATGAACTATTTCAACATCAGCCGCGCCACCCAGGGTCTTGTCGCCTACGTCCTCGAATGGGCCGCGCGGGAAAAGCTGCCGCATCGGCCGCGCATTTGCATCAGCTATGACACAAGGTTCTTCTCGCGGGAGTTCGCCGACTTGACCGCGCAGGTCATCACCGACCTTGGTTGCGATGCGCTGGTCTTCGCCGAGCCGCGGCCCACGCCGCAGTTGAGTTTTGCCGTGCGTCAGCGCGGGGCGCAGGCCGGGATCAACATCACGGCCAGCCACAACCCGCCGGGCTACAACGGCTACAAGGTCTATTTCGACGACGGCGGCCAGGTGGTCGAGCCGCACGCCTCGGCCATCATCGCCAAGGTCAACGCCGTCCGCAGCGCCCACTACCAGCCGCGGCCGGAGGCCGGGCGCGGGCGGCGCGAGTCGCTCGGGCCGGAAATGGATACGGCCTACCTCGACCGCCTCGAGAAGGTGGTCCTGGATCCCGCCGTAGTCGCGCAGGAACAAGGACTGCAAATCGTTTACACCCCGCTCCATGGCGTGGGGGCCTCGATCATCATGCCCCTGCTGCAGCGTCTCGGCTTCGCCGTGACCGCCGTGCCCGAGCAGCTCGTGCCGGACAGCCGTTTTCCCACGGTCAAGTCGCCCAATCCCGAATACGCCGAGGCTCTGACCATGGGCATGCAGTTGGCTGACAAGGTCGGTGCCGAGGTCGTCATGGCCACCGACCCCGATGATGACCGCATGGGGGTGGCCGTGCGCGGGCGCGACGGAAAAATGCATCTGCTCACGGGCAACCAGATCGGGTCCATGCTGGCCTTTTACCGGGCGCAACGCATGTTCGAACTCGGCCTGCTCAACGAGGGCAACAAGGCCCGCGGGGTCATCATCAAGACCTACGTGACGACCGACCTGCAGAAGGCCGTGGCCGAACATTTCGGGTTGCGCTGTGTCGAGACCCTGACCGGCTTCAAATACAACGCGGCCAAGCTCCGTCGCTACGAGGAAGCGATTCCGGCGGAGTTACGCCAGGATTACGCGCATCTCGGCGAGGAGACAACACGGCGGCTGCGCCTCGAACATTCGTCCTTCCTCGTCATGGGTGGCGAGGAAAGCTACGGCTACACGCTTTCCGACTTTGTCCGGGATAAGGACGCCAATGCAGCCGTGGCGGCCTTTGCCGAGGTCGTGGCCTACGCGCGCTCGCGCGGACTGACCGCGCCCGAGTATCTCGACGAAATTTTTGCCACCCTTGGTGTTTATCTTGAGCGCGGCGAATCGCTCGTCTTCGAGGGAGCCGAGGGGGCCCAACTCATCGCCAAACTCGCCGCATCCTATGCGAACCATCCGCCGACCGAGATGGACGGCTCGGCCGTGGTCAAGGTTGAGAACTTTGGCACGGACGCCATTCATGACGTCGAGGGGGAGTTGGTGCCGGCCGAGGGGATGATCATCTTCAGTCTGGCCGACGGACGGCGCGCCGCCGTGCGGCCGAGCGGCACCGAGCCCAAGATCAAGTATTACATTTTCGGAGTGGAGAAGCCGCCGGGTCGGCCGCTGACGCCCGACGAAGTGGCGCTCGCCCGTGTGCGGGTGCAGGCCGGGATTGATCGCTTGTGGGATTGGTTGCACGCCGACGCCCAACGCCGGGCCGGCACGTAGGAATCACCGATGAAAAGTTTTCTGCAATTTTTGCTCTTTGTTCTGGCCATCACGCTGGCCTTGGCCGGCCTCTATGCCTGGAAGAGTGGCCATCTTGAAGTCGGCGCGCCCGCGGGGACCGGCCCCAGCAGCCCGCACGCGCTGCCCTCGGTCCAGCCGGCCCTCAACGCCAGCCGCGTTCCCGGGTTGGCCGCCTTGGACGACGAGTTTGGCCGTCTGGCCGAAGCAGTCATTCCCTCGGTGGTCAGCATCACCTCTCGCCGCGGGAGCCCGGTGGACCCGCGGGAGGAGTTGCTCCGGCGCTACCTGGGCCTCGGTGGACCGCCGCAACCCGAGACCAGTCCGGTCGGGTCGGGCGCCATCGTCTCGGCGGAGGGCCACATCGTGACCAACCTTCATGTGGTGGAGGGCGCGCGGGAGATCAGCGTGACGCTCAGCGACGGGCGGCGTCTTCCCGGCCGCATTCTGGGGGTGGATCCGCTTTCGGACATCGCCATTCTGAAAATCGACGCCGAGGGGCTCCAACCACTGGCTTTCGGTGATTCGGAAAAAGTTCGCGTCGGCCAGATGGTCTTCGCCGTCGGTGCCCCCTACGGCCTGCAGGAATCAGTCACCATGGGTATCATCAGTGCGCGTGACCGCCTGATCTCCAGCGAGACGGTGAACGAGTTTTTCCAGACCGACGCACCGATCAACCCGGGCAACTCCGGGGGCCCGCTGGTCAACGTGCGGGGGGAAATTGTCGGCCTCAACAACCGCATCAAGACCGAGTCCGGCGGCAGCCAGGGCGTGGCCTTTGCCATTCCCTCGAACACCGTGCGCCGGGTTCTCGATAAAATTCTCACCCTCGGGCGGGTTCCCCGGCCTTACCTCGGCCTGGTCATGGCGCCGTTTGATGAAGCGATTGCGCAGCAACTGGGCTTGCCGGATGCGAATGGCGCGCTGGTCGAAGCCGTTCTCCAAGGATCGCCGGCCGACGAAGCGGGGATTCGTCCCGGAGATGTGATCCGCCAGTTCGACGGCCGCGACATCCGCGATTTCAACGAACTCCGCAAGCGCGTGTCCGAGGCCGCGGTCGATTCCAAGGTTACGCTGCAGTTGATCCGGGAAGGCCAGACCCTGGAAGTCCCGGCGCAAATCGTCGAGCAGCAGCGTCCGGGCCGCACGATGCTGGCCCCGCCGCCGGGTGTTGGGGCCGTCGTGCCCCAGCCCATGCCCGCCCCCCCGGCGGGCGGCAATGCCCTCGCGGGGGTGGCGGTTGAGGCCGTCAATCCCGGGCTGGTCCAACGCTACCGTCTGCCGTCCAATGTCGAGGGCGTGATCGTCGAGGCTATCGCCCCAGGCTCGCCGGCTGACGGCATCCTGCGCCCCGGTGATGCCATCGAGCAGGTCAATGACATGACGGTGACCAGCCCGGCCGACTTTGCCCGGGCCGTCGAGGAATTGCCCCGGGGCGGCCGGGCCATCCTGCTGCTGGCCCGCGGGCCGCGGCGGTCCTTTGAGGTGATCGGACCTTGAGGACGGCGACTTCCGATCGTTGACTTGAAGGGGCGTGGGTCGTCATGCTGTGCCTTTGATGAAAGCTCCCGTCGGCACAACTTTTGTCGTCGCCGCCAGCCTGTTGGGCGCGGCGGCTGTCGCGCAACTCGTGGCTGTGCTGGTCTATTTCGGCCCGGGTCTCGGACAGCCCGCCGTGACCGCCCCGATTGCCGTGGCCACGCCGCCGCCCACGCCCGAGCCGCCCCCGGCTCCGGAGGCCACGCCGGAGCCCCCGGTGATTGATGAGAAGGCCGCGCAACAGACCGCGGACGACGCAGCGAGGATCGCGGAGCTGCTCAAGGAATCGGAGAAGCTCGAGGGAGGATCGTCGCCCACCGCGGCCGTTGTGCCGCTCGAGGAAGCGGTGGCTTTGCAGCCACGCAATCCGGAGGTGCTGGCCCGTTTGGCCGGACTGCAGGAGCGCGCCGGGCAGAAGGAGTTGGCCGAGACGACGTGGAAGACCCTCATTGAACTGGGCCCGGACGCCGGGCGTTTTCTGGATGTGGCCGACATCCGTTTGCGCCTGCTCAAGCAGGAGGGCGCCGTGCCGCCCGGCGGCTCGGAAGTGCGCGATCAGGTGGGCTTGCAGCCCGGATCGACCCTCGGGGTCATTGATTTGCAGTTGAAAGACTCCGCCCCCAACGGCAAGGCCGTCAAGGATCTGCGCCTGGCCATCAAGGCCCGGCCGGGCGAGCGGGTTGATGCCAGCGATGTGCGGATCAATGTGACCTTCTACGAAAAAGTCAACGGCGAGGTCGTGCCGACCATGAGCCGCGTGCAATCCATGTGGTTCACCACGCCGGTGGATTGGAAGGAGGAGGGGATCGAAATTCTTGAGGTCAAATACGAGGTCCCACGCATCGGTTCCGACGGAGGCCCGCCGCCGAATTACTACGGCTACATGGTCAACATCTACCACCGCGGCCAGTTGCAGGATACACGCGCCGATCCCGTGGACCTGCAGGAGAGGTTTCCGCCCCCGCTGAATGAGGCGGCCGAGAATGCACCCCGATGAAGATTCTCCTGGTCGATGACGAGGCGCCGGTGCTGGAGGCCTGGCGGGAATTGCTCGCCAGTGCGGAAGGTTGCGAAATCCGCGTCGCATCCAATGGCTCCGAGGCCCTCGAAGTCGCGCGGGCCTGGGGCGGCGCTGATGCCCTGGTCACCGATGTCGTGATGGAACCGATGGATGGTTTTGCCCTCCGGGAGACCCTCGTCGCGGAGTGGCCCGCCGTGCGCGCGGTGTTTGTCAGCGGTTATGATCTTTCGGGTTACGCGGAGCGAACCGCCGGGGCTGTCGTGCTCTCCAAACCGCTGGACCTCGGTCGTTTGGCTTGCGCCCTCGGTCTACCCGGGGCCGAGGGCTTTCCGCCGGTCGGCGCCAACATCGGGGGCTACCATCTCCAGGAGGCCGCCGGACAAGGCGGGACCGAAGCGGAGTATCTCGCCTGGCAGCAGGGCATGTCCCGCCATGTGGTCCTGCACGTGCTGGACAGCACACGCGGCCGCGATCCTGCGGTGGTGGCCGCTTTTCTCGCCAACGCACGGGTCAAGGCGGCCGTGACCCATCCCTTTCTGCTCGCGGTGCATGAGGCCGGTGAGGCGGATGGCCATTTTTACTACAGCTCGGATCTCGTGCCCGGTCACACCTTGGAGGCCTATGCCGCCGCCGGTCAAAAGCTTGATGACCGCGTGCTGATGAATGCCCTGCGCGCCGCCGGCGAGGTCTCGGATTATTTTCACAAGAACAACATCGCCCGCCGTGCCCTCGGTCCGGCCGATGTGCTGCTCGATGGGTCCATGCGGCCGCGTCTCGCCAACCTCGCGGTGGCGGGCGAAGCGGTGGCGCACGAGGAGAGTGCCGAGGTCCAGGTCATGGCCGCCTGCCTGCAGGGGATGGCCGCGCCCGACGGTTCCGCCTCGCAGGCTCTGGCCATGCTGGCGAAGGGCGGATCAGGCTGGACGGCCGCTCGCGCCCTGGCCGCAGCCGCCAAGCCGGTGGCCGCACCCAAGGATGCCTCGCAACTGACCGCGCGCACGGAGAAATCCAAGGAACTTCTGGCCAAGTCCAAGGCACGGCAAAAGAAGCAACTGCTCATCACCGCCGCACTTTCCCTGATTCTCCTTGGTCTGGCCGTCGTCCTCCTCCTGCGGACCTTCGCGGGCAGCCGGGGGATCACGACCAAATCCATCGAGATCCCGGCCGGCGAGTTTGTCTACCAGAGCGGCGAGAAGGTGACTTTGCCGGCGTTCTCGATTGATGAGCACGAGGTCAGCATCGCGGACTACAAGGAGTTCCTCGATTTCCTCAAGGCCAATCCCGGGGAGGCGGCAAAACTGGACCACCCCGACCAGCCCAAGGGCAAGTCGCACGTTCCGCTCGACTGGGCGGACAATGAACAAATGACCCCGCCGATGCCCGGTTACTTCACGCGGGCTGTGCGCTGGAAACAATACAAGGACGCACCGCTCAGCGTGGATTCACCGGTCTTCAACGTCGACTGGTTCGATGCCTATGCTTACGCGAAATGGAAGGGCCGCCGCCTGCCGACCGAGCAGGAGTGGGAAAAGGCGGCGCGCGGCACGGACGGGCGCAAGTTCCCGTGGGGCAACGAGGATGACGCCAAGCGGGTCAATAGCGGCGCCGATTTCAAACCGAACCCGAAGGAGGGTGGCGAGGTTGACGGCTTCAAGCGATGGTCTCCGGTTAACCAGCCGGAGGGCGACACAAGCCCGTTTGGTCTCCACGGCATGGCGGGCAATGTCTCCGAGTGGACCGCCACCTGGGCCCCTTCGGAGGACAGCATGGGCGGGCAGGTTCCCGTCATTCGCGGCGGCAACTGGGGCAATCCCGAGCACAATCTCACGCGTCGGCGCGCCATCCTTGATCCCCTGCAGGTGCAGGACACGCTGGGTTTCCGCACGGTTTCCGACAACGCGCAGAAATGAACGCCCGCGCGTCCATGCTGCGCTGGTCTCTCGCGGCTGCGCTGCTTCTCGGGGCCCTCGCCTTTCCGGCCTTTGCGCAGGTGCGGGTGGACATCAGTTTCAAACGCAAGCTCTACGTCATGTATGAGCCCCTCATCGCCACGGTGACGATCAACAACCTGAGTGGCCGTCCGCTGCTCCTCGACAATTCCGAGAACGATCGCTGGTTCGGTTTCACCATCGAGACGGGCGACGGGCGCCTCGTGCCCCCGAGCAACCCGAATTACGCCCTGGCCCCGGCCGCGGTGGGCGCGGGGGAAAAACTCACCCGTGCGGTCAATCTCACCCCGCTCTTTCCCCTCGACGAGTTCGGCCTCTACCGCGTCAAGGCCACCGTTTACGTGGGCGCCTTCGGCCGGTTTTTCAGCTCGCCGGTGCTGCCGGTGGAAATCACCGACGGACGTCCCATCTGGCAGGAGGTGGTCGGCGTGCCCGGAGCCTCCGGCGAGCCCGAGCTCCGCACCATCACGCTGCTCTCGCATAAACTTTCGCGCAGCACCCGACTCTACGTCCGCATCGAGGACCGAAAGCATGGCCGGGTTTACGCCACCCACCAACTGGGTCAATTTCTGACCTTCGGTCGCCCCGAGGTCATGCTCGACTCGGAGAACCAGATTCACATTCTGCAAAACACCCTGCCGAAGGAGTTCCGCTACACCCACCTGGGGTTGAACGGCGAAGTCCTCGGCCAGCAGGATTATCGCGAGGCCGGCTCGCGGCCCACTCTGGTGAAAAAACCCGGGGGCACGGTGGCCGTCTTGGGTGGACGCCCCTACAACGCCGGCGACGAAGAGAAGGCCGAGGCCGCCGCAGACAAGGTCGGAGACCGTCCGGTGCCAGTTCCCGAATAGGCTCATGCTGAAAAGCCAGCCGGCCGTCGGGGCCCGGTCGTGCGCCATCGTCGGCTTTGATTTGGAAGGCGGTGCAGGCCCTGACCGGAGACGACGCATTCAGGCAGGCGATCGCCGCCAAGGCGACGAGTGTTTTCGGGAGGTTTTGCATAGAACCCAAGTTTAGCCGTAAACGACAAGCCGGGCACCTGCCACCCGCTCAACGGGCACTCACGCCCCCGAACCAAACTTCTGCTGCGCGCGAGCTGGCCATGCTTGGGGAAAATCGAATGCCGGATGACGCGACCCCGACCATGGGGCATTGACTGCGGAAAGATGACAGGCGAGAGCATAGGCCGTCTCGAAGTAATGCGAACGGATTTGACAGAAAGCGCGCCATGACGCGTCCCGGTCGGGCAGCAAAGTGATGCCAGCGGAAACCATGAAGTTCATTGCTTGATCCCACTCTGCGCGGGTGACACCGCACTCCGGTGGAGTTTCGCCGGGCACGGGTGCCTTGATGTCTTGCTCGATCAGCCAAGCGACGATCGCGGTCTCGGGTTCAATGTCCTCCGTTTGGGAAGCCTCGCTCGACTTCAAGGCATGGAACGTGGCCGCCCCTTGCGCGAGGATGCGAGCGGACTCCGGGTCGATCTTTCCCTCGAGCGCCGCGACCCGGATCGCTGCCGCATCGAGAACGGCCAGCAGGGTTACCACCCAGTGACGGTCCCGCACCGGCGAGCGGAAGTGGTTGAGGAGCGGATAAATGTAATGGCTGACCCGCAGGGCACAGATCCAGTCAATGCAATCGCCCCATTCCCCGGAATGCGGCGGGGCCTGAAGCTTGTGCAAGCGCACCACCATTTCCGGTCCCCATGCCGGTTCGCCGCAGACCAGGGCGACCTTGCTCATGTAGGACTCGCGCTCGGTGTAGGCGGAATAAAGAGTGAGCAGAAAGCCGATGAAGACTGAAATGACCGTTGTCCCGGTGAAAGCCGCGACGAACATGACGGCAAGCACGTCGAAATTCGACGCGCTCATCACGCCGAGAGTGCTCATGCTCGAACCCGCCCGATAAAAAGCCTCCGGGGGTGAGCAGCCCGTCACGCCGTAAAAAAGGAAAGAAAAAGCGGCCACGAAGATGGCGAGAAAGGCCGCGAGATAGAGCAGCACTGTGGTAGGACCTTGCACCGCCAGATACCGGTCTAGCTGCGTGTAGTTGCGCGCACGACGCGCAATGACGCGGAAAATAAAATGGCACGCGCGGCTAACCCAGAGAGCCAACTTCTGGCTGGTCGGGCGCGGCACCAGCATGACGCCCACAGCGGCCATGATCGCCGCCCAGAGCAGGCCCAATCCAACAACGACCGTCGCCGCGCGCCACAACGGACTTTCCCAGGCGACTGTGGCAAAAGGTAGGGCCGTGTGGACCATGAACTGAGGGAAGTCAGGCTTCGGCCGTCTCGAGTTCCTTGGCGGATTCGTTGCGCGGCGGAGCCTTGGCCTTGGAGAAGTTGCCGGTCGAGTCGGTGAATTTCACGCTGACCAACTTGCTCACGCCCTGCTCCTCCATGGTCACACCGTAAAGAACATCGGCGCGGGAGATGGTGCGCTTGTTGTGCGTGATGACCAGAAACTGGCTCTGCCGGACGAAGCGGTCGAGCATGGCGAGGAACCTGTTGATGTTCGACTCGTCGAGCGGCGCATCCATCTCGTCGAGAATGCAGAACGGGCTGGGCTTGACCATGTAGATCGCGAAGAGCAGGGCCACGGCCGTCATGGTGCGTTCGCCGCCGGAAAGCAGCGATACACTCTGCAACTGTTTACCGGGCGGCTTGGCCGTGATCTCGATGCCGCTTTCCAGCGGATCTTCGGCGTTCATCAGCGCGAGGTCTGCCTTGCCGCCACCGAAGAGTTCCTTGAAGGTTTCGCGGAAGTTGTCGCGGATCTTCCCGAAGGTTTCGGCAAAGAGCGTGGTGGTCGTCGTGTTGATCTTCTTGATCACCTCGAGCAATTCTTCCTTCGAGTTGGTCAGGTCGGTGAACTGCTCGTCGAGGAACTTCTGGCGGTCGAGCAAGTCGTCGAACTCCTGGATCGCGTCGATATTTACCGGACCCATCGAATCGAGCTTGTCGCGCAGTTCGGAGACAAAAGCCTCGATCTCGTTCCAATCGAGTTCGGCTTCGATCCCTTCGACCGCAGTTTCCTTGGGCTCTTCGCTCGCTTCCGCTTCGGCCTCAACGGCGACAACTTCCCCGCTCTCGGCGTTCTCGGTGCCCTCTGCGGTTTCCGCTTCGGAAGCCTTCGTCTTGACGCGCTTGCGATGTTCACGCACGGCGCAATGTAGCGCGTAAGAATCGAGCTGAACTTCGCCCAATTCGACGTGATGGCGGCGGCGGATGTCGTCCGCCAAGTTTTCCGCCTTGAGCCGCAGTTCGGCGGCATGCACCTCGAACTTGCCTTTCTGCTCCTGCATCTCGGCGTGTTCGCGGCGCATTTGACGGAGCCCTTCGTCCGCGCTCTGCACTTCCGCCTGGAGACTGATGCGCTCCTTCTGCAAGGCATCGAGTCCCGACTGCTTTTCGTCGAGTTCGCCTTGCAGGGAGGAGGCTTCCTTGCCGAGTGCTTCGGTTTGTTCCTCGACCGATTTGAGGCGTTCTTCGGCGGATGATTTTTCCTGCTCGCGCTGACGGACGGTTTCCTCGAGTTCCTCGATACGGCTGAGCATGGGCGACCGTTGGGCTTGCAGGCTTTCCTCAAGCTGCCGCGCGGCGGCCAGTTGCACGCGCAGCTCGTTGAATTGCTCGGCCGCGGCTTCCTGTTCGCCCGCCTCGCGCTGCGCTTGCTCCATCGCCTCGGCCGACTTGGCGTTGGCCTCCTCGACGAGCTTGCGGCATTCGGCCACGCGCCCCGAAATCTCCTGCGATTTTTGCTTGGCCGATTCGAGATCTTGCGCCGCGCGCTCCTGTTCCCGTTTCACCGCGCCCGAGCGGCTCTCCGCCTCTTGAAGTTCCTTCTCGAGCAAACTGTGGTTGGCACGCATGCCGGCCAACTCGTTCTGCTTGTGACGCACGTCGGCCCGGGCCGCTTCGAGCGCTTCTTTTTTGCCGTCGCGGCCGGACAGAACAGCGAGTCGGATGGTTTCGTGCTTGGTCAGTTCCGTTTGGACGATAGCCAACTTCTGTCCGAGCGACACAATCTCGTCGCGCCGCTGGAGCGCGGAGGTCGCCCCCTCGCCAGCACGTCCGCCCGTGACGATGCCGGCGCCATCGATCAATTCGCCGTGCTGCGTGGCAAAGGCAACCGAGGGGTAGCGTCCGCGCAACTCGGTGGCGTGGTCCAGATTCGTGGCGAGGGCGACGCCGCGCAGGATGCCACGCACGAGCCTCTGCAAATCCTCGCTGTCGCAGCGGACCCGATCCGCCGCCCAGCCGAGCGATCCGTCCGGCGCTGGTCCGGGTTCGGGGAGATGGTTGCCGTTCGGCGTGACCACGCTGGCGCGGCCAAGCTTGTGCTCGTAGAGCGATTCAAGGATCTCTCGCGCCGAAGTTTTGTCCGTGATGACGATGGCATCACCGCGCGATCCGAGCGCGGCCTCGACGGCCGGAAGGAATCCCGATTCGACGCGCAGCAAACTGCCGAGCATGCCGCGCACGGCAGGTCTGAAATGGTCCGGTCGGTCGAGTCCGCGCAAAACAGCCTGTGCCCCGGGCGCGGCACCCTCGCCTTCGAGGTTCAGCTGTTCGAGCACTTCGAGGCGGGACTGGATTTGCGCGAGATTGCGCTGCGCGTTGGCCATCTCCTGCTCCACCCGCTGACGCTCGAGTTCGCCGCGCTCCACTTCCGCCTCGGCGCGATCCAGGGCGGTCTCCGCGGCGTGCATGGCCTCCGTCGCGGCGGCGACTTGCCCCGCGGTTTCTTCCAGACGTTTGCGGGCGGCGGATTGGGATTCGAAAATTTGCCGGCCTTCGTTCTCCAGCGCTTCGATGCGGGCCTGCCCCGCTTCGCGGCGGGCTTCCAAGCCCGCGAGTTCCCCTTGCAAACGGAGCGATTCGCTTTCTGCCTTGCTGATCTCCGCACGCAAGGCCTCCATCGACTGCTTGGAAGATTCACGGCGTCCGGCGCTTTCACGCAGGCGCGCCTGCAGTGCGTCAAGCGCGGCGGAACGCTCGGTCAGTTCGGCCGCCACCTTGACCACCTGCTCGTCGGTGCGGCCCATTTCTTCGCGCAGGACGCGCTGGCGCTCGCGGGCCGCGGCAATTTCCTGGTCGCAGCGGGTGATGGTCTGACGCAACTGCTCGCAAGTCTCGCCGTTATGTGCGGCGCGGCTCTGCGCCTGAACCATGCGGTCGCGGATCGATTGCATCGATTGGCGCGAGGATTCGACTTGTTGCTCGAGTTCGCTCAGTCGGGTGCGGTGTCCGGCGATGGCGGCTTCGCCTTCCTCGAGCGCGGTGCTGGTTTCGCTCCAGCGCGATTCGAGCGAGCGGAGCTTCTGGTTCAAGTCGCGCTGCGATTCGGAAATCTGGTCGTGTTGGCGGCGGACGAAATTCAGCTCGAGGACTTTGAGGTCGTTGCAGAGCGCCTGGTAGCGGCGCGCTTTGCCGGCCTGGCGCTGGAGCGATCCGATCTGGCGCTTCACCTCGCGCATGATGTCGTTGACGCGGACCAGGTTTGCCTCGGTGTATTCCAGTTTGCGCAGGGCCTCCTTTTTCTGTGCTTTGAATTTGGTGATGCCCGCCGCTTCCTCGAACACCGCGCGGCGGTCTTCCGGGCGGCTGCTCAGGATCAGGTCGATCTTGCCCTGCTCCATGATCGAATAACTGCTGCGGCCGATGCCGGTGTCCATGAACAACTCGTGAATGTCGCGCAGACGGCACGGCGTTTTGTTGAGCATGTATTCGCCTTTGCCGTCGCGGAAAATGCGTCGCGTCACGCACACTTCTTCGTAGTCCGTGCCGAGATGCTCGGCGCATCCGCCGAAAGTCATCGAAACTTCCGCCATGCCCACCGCCGAACGGGAGTCCGTGCCGCTGAAGATGACGTCCGCCATTTCACCGCCGCGCAGGGCTTTGGCCGATTGCTCGCCGAGACACCAGCGGATGGCGTCGAGGATGTTCGACTTGCCGCACCCATTCGGACCAACCACCGAAGTGATGCCTTCGTGAAATTCCAGGTGCGTCTTGTTGACGAAAGACTTAAAACCTACGATTTCGAGCGATTTGAGATACATGGGGAAGAAACTCCAGAGTTCAATTTTTAGGAGCGTCCGGAACGGATGGCAATCCCTCATACCACTAATTGTGGCTCCGGGGGCCACTTACCCCTACACTTAGCCCCAGTGCCCTCTTCTGCGAACATTTTCTCGTTTGACGGAAAATCCGATCTGGATCTTCTCTTCGAACTCCTGCGCTTCCGAAGCGTTTCGACCAAGCCCGACCACGCGCCAGAAATGCGCGAATGCGCCGAGTGGCTTTGCGCACTCCTGCGGCATGGCGGATTCACCGCGGAGGTCGCTGAAACGGGCGGACACCCGGCCGTCCTCGCCCGGAGTCCCGTGGCCCCCGGCAAACCGACCGTTCTTATTTACGGACACTATGACGTCCAACCGCCGGAACCGCTCGGCCTCTGGACGTCCCCGCCCTTCGAGCCCGCGATCCGCAACAAACGCGTGTTTGCCCGTGGTTCAACCGACAACAAAGGACAATTCCTCGCGCACATTCTCGGGGCCATCCACATGCTGCGGGAGGAAGGCGCACTGCCCGTCAATCTCATCTTCCTCATTGAAGGCGAGGAGGAGGTCGGCAGCACCAATCTCGACGACTTCATTCGTGCCCGTCGCGATGATCTGCGCTGCGACGTGATCGCCATCTCCGACACCGGCATGGTCGCCGAGGGTTATCCGACCCTCACGCAAAGCCTGCGGGGCATCGCCGCGATGGAAGTGATTGTGCGCGGCCCCGTCACCGACCTGCACTCCGGCATTTTCGGCGGCGCGGTGATGAACCCGGCGACGGCCTTGGTCAAAATGCTGGCCAGCCTGCACGACGACAGAGGACGCATTGCCGTGCCGGGCTTTTACGATGATGTGGTCAAACCACACGCTGCGGAGCGCGAGGCGCTCGCTGCTTTGCCGGTCAGTGAATCCGACTACCAGCGCGAAACGGGCGTGCTCATTCTTTCCGGCGAGGAAGGCTTCTCCACCGTCGAGCGCATCGGCATACGTCCCACGGCGGAGATCAACGGATTGACCAGCGGCTACCAAGGCGAAGGGACCAAGACCGTTCTGCCGGCCGTCGCCTCGGCCAAACTCACTTTCCGGCTCGTGCCCAACCAGAAGCCCGACCGTGCGCTCAATCTGGTTGAAATTCATCTGCAAAGCATGTTGCCGCCAAGCGTCGAGTTGGAAATCATCCGCGGACACGGCGGCATGCCTTATCTGCTCGATCTGAAAAGTCCGTGGTGCGGCGCGGCCATGCGCGCGTTGGAGCAAACATTCGGGCGTCAACCTGCGCTCATGCGCGAAGGCGGCAGCATTCCCATCGTGCAGACTTTCCGCGATCTGCTCGGCTCGGATACCCTGCTGCTCGGCCTCGCCGCGCCGGATTGCAAAGCGCACGCGCCGGACGAGAATTTCCCGATCGAAAGCTTCGAAGCAGGAATTCGCCTCCACCAAAATCTCCTGCGCCAACTTTCCGGCGGCGTCTGAAAATCACGCTAGTCCGGATGTTTCACGCAGGAAGCAAAAACGCAGCGAAGTTCCGAAGACAAAATTCCATGGTTGTTGGTTTTATGGAACAAACAAAAGGAATTTAGCTGCGGACAGTTTGCGCACTGGAACTTTTATGTTTTCCAAGCCTTGATCGCCGGAAAATCGAGGGCAGTTTCACTGGTAGGAGTGTGTCCAGCGATGGAGGGTTGCTGGCCTTGCGGGCGGCGGACAAGAAGTTGTGTCCTGCCTTGATCTTTTCTGGCGCAGTCTCACCAAAGCATGGCCGAACGCGGCCGGGTTGGGCAGAGAGAGGAGCTCGGAGTCGGTGTGCGTTTTCTTGCGTCGTCCTTTTTGTTGTTCGCATGTTCAGGCGCTTTGAGGAGGCGATGAAAGGCCGTGCCCACGTTCGCCGCGCTTTTCATGGCGAGTCTCTCGGCCAGCAAATTCTGGTTCCACGATCCTTCCGGCTTGTCACCGGCCCGGGGCCAAGGGATGTTTCCGGGTGTGATGAAAACATTCTTTCTCCTCAGCTTCTCACTCGCCCTTCTTGCCACCACGGCTCTAGCCGGTCAGGACATTCCGGTCTCTGCGCTGCCTCAGGCGGTGAAGAATTCCCTCGCCTCGAATTTTCCCAAGGGCCGGGCTTTCGAGGCGGAAATCAAGCGCCGCAATGACCGTCCGTATTACGAGGTCAAACTCCGCCATCGCGACGTGGTCATCGAAGTCGAAATCAGCCCGCGTGGCGAGATTCTCGACGTCGACCGCGACTAGAGCCGTTTCAGATTTGCTTGAGCCGGAAGCGTGGCATCGGCATGCCGATGAACCCCTCCGATCATGGGCAGGAAGCCGATGCCACCTCGGAACTGTTCGCAGGCCCGACTTTTGACCGGGCCTGATTGCGCTTGCCCCGGCGCGTGTCCGTCCTACGCTTTCCCCATGAAGATCGGTTTCATCGGTTGCGGCAAAATGGGTTCGGCCCTCATTCAGGGGGTCCTGGCGGCGAAGTTGGCCCGGGCTGGAGAGATTTCGGTCTATGATCGCCTGGCCGAGCCCGCCGAGATCCTCGGAACCGAGAGCGGCGTGCGTGTCGTGGCGGGCAACCGTGAGTTGGTCGCAGGTTCGGATGTCGTCATGCTGTGCGTCAAACCCGAGGACGCAGGGCCCGCGCTGGCCGAGGCCGCCCGCGAACTCGACGGCAAGCTGCTCGTTTCCATCGCGGCTGGCATCACCATTGCGGCATTGCAGGAAGCCGCCGGGGGGGGCTGCCGCGTCATTCGGGTCATGCCCAACACGGCTGTGCTCGTGCAAAAAGGTGCCTCGGCCTACGCCTCCGGGACCGGGGTGACGGACGAGGATATCACCGTGGTGGAGCAGATTTTCACCTCCGTCGGGCGCGCCTTCGAGGTCAAGGAGTCCTTGCTTGATGCCGTGACCGGCCTGAGCGGCAGTGGTCCGGCCTACGTTTATCTTTTCATCGAGGCGCTTTCCGACGGCGGGGTCCGCATGGGGTTGCCGCGCGAACTCGCCTCCAAGCTGGCCGTGCAGACCGTGGCTGGGGCGGCGGAAATGGCGTCTGCCACCATGATCCATCCTGCCCTGCTGCGCGAAATGGTGACCAGCCCTGGCGGCACCACCATTGTGGGCCTGGCCGAACTCGAACGCGGGGGCCTGCGTTCGGCCGTGATGGATGCCGTGCGCGCCGCCGCCCTGCGTTCGGCTGAACTCGGCGGCTCCGATGTTGAAAACTAGTCTCTTCGTCCACGTTGGGGCGGGGCTTGTTCTCGTCATGTTCATGCGGTGGGTTTTGTCCGCTGCGGATCCGGCCCCGGCGGCGTCCCCCGAGACGGAGGCGCCTCTGCCCTTCCGTGGGTCTGTGGGCGAGGTTCGGAAGGTGGACGCACCCTCTTCGGTGGGACAGGCGCCGCCGGACGCGCGTCCGCCGGTGGACACCATCACGGTCGAGAAGATCGGGGCCGAGGGTATTGCGGCTTTTGACAAGGGGAACTTCGGCGGGGCCGGCGAAGCCTACCGCCGGGTGCTCAAAATCGACCCGAACAATGTCCCGGCGCTGGTCAACCTCGGGGCCGCGGAGTTCCGCCTGGGCCACCTTGACGAGGCGGAGCGTCTTTTGCGCCGATCGCTCCAGCTCAAGGCGGACAATCCCACGGCCTGGCTTAACCTCGGGATTCTTTATCTCGGTCGCGAGGATCCGATGCGGGCGCTGGCCGCGATCGCCCAGGCCGTGGTGCACACGCCGCGCGATCCGGTGGCCCGCAATTACCTCGGGGTGGCGGCCGGCCGCAACCGTTGGTTTGATGCGGCCGAAATGGAACTGCGGCGGGCCATTGAACTCAAGCCCGACTATGCCGACGCGCATTTCAACCTCGCGGTGTTTTGTCTTGAACGCACCCCGCCGGCTGTCGAGTTGGCCCGGCGGCATTACCAGCGCGCACTTCAACTCGGGGCCGAGCCGGATCCCCTGATCGAGAAGGCGCTGAAAAATTAGGACGTGCCGGTTGATTCAGGCGGGGGAAACGGGCATCTTTTCCCTTCATGCGTCCCGCCGTTCTTCTTCTCCTGGCCGTGCTCGTGCCGTGGGGAGCCGCGCGTGCCGCCACCCCGGCGCCTGAAGTTCGCGGGGCGTCGGCCATCCTGGTGGACGCGCAGTCCGGCCGCGTGCTCTACAACAAGAACTCCCGGGAGTCCCGCGCCGTCGCCAGCACGCAGAAGCTGCTCACGGCCCTGCTCATCGCCGAGGAGGGCGACCTGTGGAAGGAAGTGACCATCGCGCCCACGGACACCGCCGCCGCCCCGACCAAGCTCTACCTCAAGGCCGGCCAGAAATATTCGCGCGGTGATCTCCTGACGGCGCTGCTGGTCAAGAGCCCTAACGATGTGGCCTGCGCTCTCGCGCGAGACAACGCCGGCAGCACCGGGGCCTTCGCCGAGAAAATGAACATCCGTGCCCAGCAGATGGGGGCGACGGCCTCGCACTTCGTCAACCCCAACGGCCTGCCGGTTGACGGCCAGCATTCGACCGCCCGCGACATGGCCATCATCGCCCGCAACGCCTACGCCAATCCCAACATCCGCCGCATCGTCGCGACGAAAAAGTTCTCCTTCCGCTTCGCCGACGGCCGGGTGCGCGAACTGGTCAACACCAACCGCATCCTGCACAGCGCGGCTTTCTGCAATGGTATGAAGACCGGTTACACCGAAGCGGCCGGCCATTGCCTCGTGTCCAGCGGGCAGCAGGGTGGCCGCGACGTCATCGCGGTCATCCTCGGCAGCAACAAGGCGAACGTTTACACCGATTCGCAGAAACTTCTCGAGTGGGGGCTGCGGCTTTGAGCGGGGGCACCCGCATCGACTACCTGGCCGAGCTGAACGAGCAGCAGTTGGCCGCCGTGACCGCGCCCGGTGGGGCCGCCCTCGTCATCGCCGGGGCTGGCAGCGGCAAAACGCGAACGCTGACCTACCGCGTCGCCTGGTTGCTGGAGAACGGGGTCAAGCCCTGGAGCATTCTCCTCCTCACCTTCACCAACAAGGCCTCGCGCGAAATGCTCAACCGCGTGGGCGAATTGCTCGGCCCCGAGGCGGATGGCATCTGGGGCGGAACTTTTCATTCCATCGGCAACCGCATTCTCCGCCGCCATGCCGAAACGATCGGCTTCGGCCCGAACTTCACCATTCTCGACCGCGAGGATCAATCCGACCTGATGAAGAGCGTCGCCGCCGATGCCGGGGCGCCGCTGCGGGACAAACGCTTTCCCAAGCCCGATGTTTTGGGCGAGCTCTTCTCCCTCTCGGCCAACACCGGCCGTCCGTTGGCTGATCTCGTGCACGACCGCTTCGGCTATTTCGAGGGGATGACCGAGACCATCGTGACCGTGCGGGCCGCCTACGAACGCCGCAAGCAGGCGGCCAATGCGATGGATTTCGATGACCTCCTCATCCGCACCAACCAACTGCTGACCGAACACACCGAGGTGGCGGAGCACTATCGCGAGCAGTTCCGGCATGTGCTGGTCGACGAATACCAGGACACCAATCTGGTGCAGTCCGATCTCGTCCACCTGCTTGGGTCGAAGCATGGCAATGTCATGGTCGTGGGTGATGACGCCCAGTCGATCTACTCGTGGCGCGGGGCCAACTTCGAGAACATCCTTGGATTTCCCCAGCGCTATCCCGGCGCGGTGACCTACCGCATCGAGACGAATTACCGCAGCGTGCCCGGCATCCTCGACGTGGCCAATGCGGCCATCCGCGGCAATGCCCGGCAGTTCGATAAAAGCCTCGTCGCCTGGCGCAAATCGGGCGGGCGCCCCGTGCTGGCCGAGTTGCCCACGAACAACGACCAGGCGAATTACGTAGCCACGCAAATCCTCGAACTCAACCGTCAGGGGCTCGAGTTTCGCGAGATGGCCGTGCTCTACCGCGCGCACTATCACTCGATGGAAATCCAGCTCGAGCTGACCCGCCGTGGCATCCCCTTCGAGGTGACCAGCGGATTGCGCTTTTTCGAGCAGGCCCATGTCAAGGACGTGGCCGCGTTCCTCAAGTTCGCCGTCAACCCGACGGACGAAACCGCCTTCCGCCGCATGGCCCGCCTGCTTCCCGGGGTGGGGGAGAAAACGGCGGACAGCCTCTGGGCCGTGGTGCGCGCCGGCGTGGAATCCCCCGCGCCTTTCGGCGAGATCCTTCGCCGGGCCAAGCCACCGGCCCGCGCGGCGAAAACATGGGAGCAATTGGCCGCGACCCTCGACGAGATCGCCCCGGCGCGCACGCCCATCTCCCCGGACCGCGCGATCGAGGTGGTGATGGAGGCGGTCTACGAGGATTACATGCAGGCCGAGTTCGCCAACTTCGAGAACCGCCGCGAGGACCTGCGCACGCTCACCGGCTACGCGCGTCAGTTTTCCTCCACCGAGGACTTTCTGGCCCAGGTCGCGCTCCTGACCAACGCCGATGGCGAAGGCTCGCGGCGTGATCGGGAGACGGATCGCGTGGTTCTCTCGTCCGTGCACCAGGCCAAGGGACTCGAGTGGCGCGCGGTCTTCGTCGTTTGGCTGACCGAGGGCATGTTCCCCGGCTCACGTTCGTTGGAAGACCCGGATGCGCTCGAGGAGGAGCGGCGGCTTTTTTACGTGGCGGTCACCCGCGGCCGCGACCACTTGCACCTGACCTATCCGCTGGTCCGCCTCAACAGCAATTACGGCGACCCGTTCCAGCGTCGCTCGCGTTTCCTCGGCGAACTCCCCGCCCATCTGCTCGACAAGCCCGGGGCCGACGAGGCTCCGCGTTGTGCGTCAGCCGCCACCGCTCCGAAAAAACCCGGCGGGTCGGATTGGTGGTATTGAGCACCAAGCTCAGCCGCCTCCCAACGTCTGAGCGCAGGTGACGGGCGCGCTAGCGACCGTTCCCTGCCGCTGCCTGTTAGGTGCAGTCTTTTCGGACAAACCATCCCTCCCCGACTTCGAGTATTTCAATGGAATATCCAGGCTGAAGCATCGGCGGCTTCGGGGGCATCGGTCGGTCCGGACCCAGAGGAGGAGTGGGCGGTTTCGGGACCGGTGAGGGTTCAATCATTGCCCGTGCCGCGGGGTTGCAGACGATCAACCTTCGGGGTGCCTGCGGTCGGCGGCCGGGAAGGGCTCGGCCTTGACAGTGGGGCAAGTTATAACAAATGTTATTCCATGCCTATCGAAACCAAAGTCCGCAAGATCGGGAATTCCCTCGGCATCGTGCTGCCCAAAGAGGCCCTCAAGGGGCTGCGCGTGGCGGAGGGGGACACGATTTACCTCACAGAGGCGCCGCAGGATGCGTTACTGATGACGCCGGAGCGGCCGCGTT
>JBMOJP010000016.1:0-33867 GCA_049315725.1 Chthoniobacterales bacterium
TTCAGCGACTTCCGCCGCCTGGAACTGGTAGGGCTCGTGCGCGACCTGCCCGCGGTAAAGATTTCCGCCCTTCGCCGCGTAGAGGTGGTAGCGCTCGAGGAGAAAGTAATCGAGGGTGCCGGGCTGCGCCGTTTGCAGTGCGCCCTGTGGCTCCCAACGATAGCGGGCCTCGTCGCTTGTGCCGCGGCGGGTGCAGCGGTAGTCATTCGTGGCCCCGAACTCGGCCTGCATGACGGCGTGTTCGTAGGGCAGTCGGAAAAAAGTCCGCGCCACCCACACGGCGAGGGCCTGGTTGCAATCGAGCGAGTAGAACCAGACTCCCGGCACGCCATCGGCGTCATGCACGTAGGTGCGGACGTTGAGTTCGAGAAAATTCGAGAACGCACCGACGGCCGGGAGCCCGGCCGGGCGGACGTCGCGCATGGCGAACGGGACAATTCCCAGCCAGCCGGTTCCGGCAAAGGTGTCGGTGAACAGGCCCGGCGGCAAGGTGCGCTGGATGGCCTCGCGGTCCAAGGTCCAGTGGAGGAAGAGCAGATTTTCCCAGCGTTGCCGCATCACGACCCGGGCGCTGGTTGCTGGTTGCCTTGCTTCCTCGCGTTGGGTGGGGGTGGGGCGGCTCATGGAAAGAGTTCGCGACGCGGGTCGCGCGCGAAGGCGAAGGCGGGTGTCGGAGCGTCGAGCCCACGCTCCAGCGCCAGCCACTTGAACGATGTGCCCATGCTTTCGGGGTGCAGCAATTGCCGCAGGCCGCGCAGTTCACGGGCGGACTCAGCGCTGGGCGGCAGCGCAGCCATGGGCGGAAACACCGCGGAGGCCAACGACGCGAGTGCGTGGTATTGGTCGGTGAAACCGGCGAGTGAAAGCCCGGCCTGCTCGCCGGCGCGGGCAACCGCAGTGAAGTCCACGTGGGCGGTGAGATCCTGCGCGCCCGGGGAGGCCAGCAGATCATCCACCCGCTGATGGGCGCGGTAGGCCGCGGCCGAGCCGGCTGCTCGCGCCGGTGCGTGGCGGATGTTCGCGGGATGGCCGTAGTCGATGAGGAGAATCTGACCGTGCGCCAGCCGTCCGGCCAAGTCCCTCATCCACGCCCCCAGCCCAGGAATCACCTCCGTGAGAAACCGCGACGGCTCGGCTGCCACAATCGGTGCGTCGAGGTCCGTCTCCACTTCGATGAAGCGTAGACCCCCGCCGCTTTCGACAGTAACGCGTCGTTCCCGCCAGGCGTCGTCCTCGCGCACGAGGAGTTTGAACGGGAATGCGTCGAGCAGTTCGTTGGCGAAGAAAAGGCCGGTGAATTCCGGGAGCGAGGAGGTTCGGTCAACGTGTGCCACGCGATCCTTCCACGCAGCGAGCGTGTGCACCTGGGCATCGCGCAAGCGCGCGAGCGGTTCAACCAGCACGGCGTGCGGCCGGCACTCCGGACAGTCACGCTCCAGCGATGAGAGCACGTCGGCCATGAGTTGTCCGTCGTTGGCGCCTTGCTCTACGAGGGTGAAATCGTGCGGCCGTCCGAGAGCCTCCCAAACCGCGGCGGCCTGTGCGGCGAGGAGGCGTCCGAAGACCGGACCGACGCTCACGCTGGTGAAAAAGTCACCGCGGCGGCCGGTGCGCGCGGCATCCGATGCGTAATAGCCGGACTCCGGGTGATAGAGCGCGACGTCCATGAATTGGTCGAATCCGATGGGACCGCCCGTGAGGATGCGGCGGCGGAGTTCCTCCGCCACGGCGTCAGGGCCGGGTGACTTCCCGGACATAGACATTGATCAGCCCGTCGGCTCCCTGCTCGACGCTGGTGATTTGGAACGGTCGCTGCGCATCGCGGCTGACGTTTCCGCCCTGCGGCGGGGGCGTGGACCCGGTGGGAAAATCCACGATGACGCGAATGTTCTGCTGTCCGCGGGCTCCGCGCAGGACGGCGCGGTCGGCCCCGGAGGCGCTGACTTGGAAATCACCGGCCAGGTAAGTCAGGCCTTGCTCGGCGCTGTTGCCGGCGAGG
This sequence comes from Chthoniobacterales bacterium, assembly GCA_049315725.1. Classification (GTDB taxonomy): domain Bacteria; phylum Verrucomicrobiota; class Verrucomicrobiia; order Chthoniobacterales; family JACTMZ01; genus JACTMZ01. The sequence goes on from JBMOJP010000016.1 coordinate 2,000, forward strand.
CCGCGGGCGGCGTCAAGGTCGACAAGGCGCCCGCGAGGCATGCGGCCCGGTTCGTAGACCGACCACTGGCGTGCGGCCGTGGTGGCGATGGTCGCGGGGGTGGTGGTAGCCACGGCGGGAGTCGCCGCGGCGAAGGGCTGGAGGGCGGCCGTGGGCGTCGGTGTGGCCATTGGGTCCGACACCGGTTTGACCGGTTGCGCGCGGGCCACCGGCATGCTGTCGAGCCCGGCTACCGGGACGGCGCGGGCCACGGGCATGCCATCGATGTTTGTCGTGGTCGGACCCGGTTTGACCCTCTCGGCCCGCGCCACCGGAGTGGTGCCGCCGACCGCCTCGGTCGCCTGCACACGCATGAGGGACGGCGAGGGCGCGCCTTTGAGTCCGGCCCGCTCGAGGTAAGCCTGGTAATGCTTCTCCGCCTCCTCGACGGCGGCTTCATTGAGGACGGGCAGTCCGGCGGAAACGGTGAGATTCCCGGGGGGCTCCAGGCTGAATGTCCCGGTGGCGTCGCTCGAGGTGTAGCTGCCGTAGAGCAGGGGAACGGCGGTCACGATGATGCGGCCGTCGGGCATGTTGCGGACGTCAATCACGGCTGTGAGGTCGAGGGTTTTGACCAGTTTGAGATCGAGGCCGGTCAGCAGCATGCGTTCGAGGTTGGGCACATTTTCCTCGGCGGCGGGGAAGACCAATTCGAGGAGCACGGCGGGATTCTCGGTTGAGCGGGCCAGGGCGACGACGCCACTCGGGAAGAAATTCTGCGGGCCGAGGCGAAATGCGCCCATGATGTTGAACGGCCCGATGATGTAAGGCACGAGCTCCTTGCTCTGGTGGTAGTTGCGCAGGTAGGAGCGGAGCAGGAGGTCGTTCTGCTCCTCCAGCGCCCGCGGGGCCATCGAGCCATAGCGGGCGAAGACTTTGTTTGCGTCGAGAAACTCGCCCCGCGGTGCGCCGGTCAGCTCGAAACGGCGGGGCGGATCGAGTTTGTCGAGCTTGCGGAGCAGGTTGTAACTGATGGAATTTTCCGGGTGGCCAAAGACGTAGAAGCTGCCGATCCAGCAGGCCATGGCGAAGGCCGCGAGCAGCAGAATTCCGATGCTCCAGAGGAAAAGCCCGTCGCCCCGGGAGGACGAATAGCTCGACGTGGTTTTTCGAAGCATGGTCAGGCCGGGTCGCGGGCGGGCATTGAGTCAGAAAGGCAACGCATGTATTTAGACGCAGTGTCTCTAAACCACCGGACGCGGCCAAGTCAAACGGCAGAGTATTTCTTCCCCCGCCATGGGTGACATCCGCGTATTGCCAGGCACCTTGGCCAGCCAGGTCGCCGCCGGGGAGGTGGTCGAGCGACCGGCCTCCGTGCTCAAGGAGTTGGTCGAGAACAGTCTCGACGCAGGGGCGAAGCTCATTGAGGTCGAGGTCCGCGGGGCCGGGTCCACCTTCCTGCGGGTGACCGACGACGGTGGTGGGATGGACCGCGAGGATGCGCTCCTCGCTCTGGAGCGGCATGCCACGAGCAAGATTCGGACGTCGGCCGACCTGGCCACGGTGCGCACGATGGGGTTCCGCGGCGAGGCCCTGCCCAGCATTGCCAGCGTGTCCGAGTTCGCCCTGCGCACCCGCCCCGCCGGGGCGGCGGCCGGGACCGAGGCGGTCGTGCAGGGAGGAAAACTCGTGGCCGTGCGCGACGCCGGGTGTGCGCGGGGCACGACCATCGAGGTCAAATCGCTCTTTTTCAATGTGCCGGCGCGCCGTAAATTCCTGCGCAGTGCCGCGACCGAGACGGCCCATCTCGACCGGGCCATGGAAACGGCGGCGCTGGCCTTCCCCTCCGTCGGCTGGCACTACGTGCGGGACGGTCGCACGGTGCATCGCCTGCCCGCCGCGACCTCGCTCGGCCAGCGTTTGCAGGATCTTTACGGCACCGAGGTCCTCGGCGACTTGATCGAAGCGCCGCCGCGGGAGACCGGTGGCCTGCGGGTCAGCGGCTGGGTCTCCCGGCCGGGGGCCACGCGGGCGGACCGCGGGCGCCAGTTTTTTTTCGTCAACGGACGCGCGGTGGACGATGGTTTTCTTGCCGCCGCGGTTCGCGAAGCCTTTCGCCAGACGCTTGAGCCGGGGCGCTATCCGGCGGTTTTTCTCCACGTCGAAATGGATCCGGCCGGCGTGGATTGCAATGTGCACCCGGCCAAGCGCGAGGTGCGTTTCCGGCAGGGTGCCGCGGTGCGCGAGGCGGTGCGGGCCGCCATCGAGGGGGCGCTGGTGGCGGCGCGGGCCGAGTGGTTGCGCCCGGCGCGTCCGCATGTCACGGCGAGGCTGCAAGCCGTCGTGCCGCAATTCCCGGTCCAGGCCCCGGCTGGTGTGCACCAGCCAGTCCTGCCGCGCCCGATCGCTCCCGAAAGCCGCCCGGCCGAGTTGGTGGGAGCGCCCGAGGCGCCAGCGCCGGGCGAACCGATGCCGGCGGCGGAGTTCCGCCTCGTCGGCGCCCTTTCGCAGCGCTACCTGCTCCTCGAGGGGTCCGAGGGTCTGGTCCTGCTGGACCAGCGCGCGGCGCACCAGCGGATCCTTTTCGAACGGCTCCAGCGCGGCTTGGCGGGCCAGGCGGTTGAGGGGCAGCGGCTGCTCCTGCCGGAAGTTTTCGAGCTTTCGCCGCGCGAGCACGAGGTCGTGAGGGATAATCTGCCCGTGCTGGCCGAGGCGGGGTTCGCTGTGGAAATTTTCGGCGGTCGCTCGCTCAAGGTCGAGGCGCTGCCGGATTTTCTCGCCGGGCGTGATCCGCGCCGGGTGCTGGAAGATTTTGCCGCCGAATGCCTCGCCGGGGGCGGACCGCGGCCGCGTGGCCCCGGGGCGGAAGACGCGGTCCGGCGGGCGGTGGCGCGGTTGGCCCTCGGCACGGAGGGGGCGCGCGGGGAGCAGGAACAGCGGGCGCTGGTCGCGCAACTGCTGGCCTGCGAGCTGCCTTACTGCGATCCGGATGGCCGTCCGGTCATGCTGCAGTTCTCGTGGCGCGAGCTGGACCGGAAATTTGGCCGGGGCGGCTGAGGCGTCGCCCGCCTTGCACGCCGCGCGCCTTTTTGAAATACAAGGGGTGACCATGTCGGAATTGCGCATCGAACCCGCCACCCTGGAGGATCTGCCCCTCATGGCGGATCTGTTGGCCGACCTCTTCGCCCACGAGCCGGATTTTTATCCCGACCAGGCCAAGCAGATGCGCGGGTTGCGCCTGATCCTCGAGCAGCCGAGCCGCGGGCGGATTTTCGTCTTGCGCAACAACATGCGCATCATCGGTATGGTCAACATGCTCTTCACCATCAGCACGGCCGAGGGTGGATTCGTCATCCTGCTGGAGGATCTGATCATTCACGCCGACCACCGCAACCAGGGCCGCGGTCGGCAGTTGCTGCAATACGTGATCAAGTATGGGCGCGAAAAGCAGTTCCTGCGCATCACGCTGCTGACCCACCGCGGGGACGGACGGGTCATCGAGTTCTACCGCAAGCACGGCTTCTTCGAGTCGGAAATGGTGACGATGCGGTTGCTCCTCGACGCACAGTCCGGCGGTGCCTCGTGAGCGCGGCGGCCCGCACGGCTTTCGTGCTTTGCGCCGGATGGGGCCAGCGTTTGCAACCACTGACCAACCAGGTGCCCAAGCCGCTGGTGCCCATCTGTGGGGTTCCGCTGGTGGAGTTTGCGCTGGCCCGTGTGGCCGCCGCCGGCGTTGAGCGCATCGTGATCAACACCCACCGTCTGGCCGACGAATTCATCCGGCTTTTTCCGTCCTACCCGCAGCCCGCGCGCTACGCCGGCGTGGAGGTGCTTTTTCGTCACGAGCCGATCCTGCTGGAGACGGCTGGCGGCTTGAAGAACGTGGAAGATCTGCTGCTGCCCGGTCCGGTGCTGGTGCACAACGGCGATATTCTGGCTGAGGTGGATTTGCCCGCGCTGCTCGCTGCCCATGCCAAGAGCGGCGCCTTGGCCACGCTGGCGTTGCGCTCGGCCGGCGGGCCTTTGCAGGTTGGCTTCGAGGCCGCCACCGGCCGGGTGGTGGACATTCGCGGCGAACTGGGTTCCACCGCGCCGCGGTTTCTTTACACCGGGGTTTGCGTGGTTGAGCCGCGCCTGCTCGACCGCATCCCCGCCGGGCCACCCGTCTCGTTTGTTCCGGTCTGGCTCGATGCCCTCCGCGCCGGGGAAACTCTGGCCGGTGTGCTCCTCGACGCCGGCGTCTGGCGCGACATCGGGACGGTCGACGAATACGTGCGCATTCATGCCGACCTCGCGGCCGGAGCAGTCAACCTTGTGCCGCCCGCCACGACCCCGCGCGGATGGCCGGTCTGGACGATGCCCGGGGCTTCAGTCGGAGCGGACGCAGAATTGTCCGGCTGGAATTGGCTCGGACCGGATTCCGCCGTCGGGGCCGGGGCTAAATTGGACAATTCGATCCTCTGGGCTGGCGCGAAGGTCGAGCCCGGCGCGGTGGTTTCCGGCTGCGTCGTGCGCGAAGGCATGATCGCCGCCAGCCACTTGGAGGGTGCCGTGGTATGAAGGAGATGCTCGCTTGGATCGCTTCATGCCAGCCTGCCGCCGCCGCCGGCTCATGGACCCCGATCGAGCGCGGTGGGTCGGACCGTCAGTTTTGGCGGGGTGGGGGAGCAGCGGCCGGTTTGGTCGCGGTGGTTTACGGGGACGAAAAGGCCGAGAACGCGCGCTACGCCGACTGCGCCAATTTCCTGCGCGACCAGGGGATTAGCGTGCCGCAGGTGGTGGCGCATGAGTCGGATCAGCGTTTTCTCCTCCTTGAAGATGCGGGCGACCAGGATCTGTGGACCCACCGCGAGGCACCATGGGAAAGTCGGCGTGCGCTTTATCTTGAGGCACTCGGCCAGATCGCCCGCTTCCACGCCGTGCCGTTGCAGGCCGCGGAAGCGGCCGGGCTGGTTCAGGGGCCGTTTGATGAATCGCTCTACACCTGGGAGCAGGAATACTTTCGTGAGCATTTTCTCGGGCGGGAATTTGGCCCGGAGCAGCGCGACGTCCTCACCGAGCAGGCCCGGCGTCTCGCCGCGCGGCCGCGCGTGCTCTTGCACCGGGATCTTCAATCGCAAAACATCATGGTGCGCGGCGGCGCGGTCACTCTCATTGATTTCCAAGGCATGCGGGCCGGGCTGGCCGGCTATGATGTGGCTTCACTGCTCTACGATCCCTACGTGCCGATGGCGGATGAGGCGAGGGACGAGTTGTCGGCGGAGTATGCGTGCCTGGCCGGACGGACTGATGCGGACGGGTGGAACGAGGAACTCCGCGCCTGTGCCCGCCAGCGTCTCATGCAGGCCCTCGGGGCCTACGGTTTCCTCGGACGCGTCAAGGGACGAGCGCATTTTCTCACGCACATCCCGGTGGCGGCCGCCAGGATGGCCGACCTTTGCCAGCATGACCCGGTGTGGCGGCCGCTGGCGAACGCCGTCCGTGAGGCGGCGCAGAAATGAAGTCCACGAGACCGGCGTTGCGTGATTCGCAGGGTGTGGCTTGCCTCCAACGTTAAACTTCCGCCCTTGATGAAAAACTCCACCGTGGTCATTGAGAGCCTTCAGCCGTTGCTCGACGGCGGGCGTTATGCGGTCAAGCGTCTCACCGGGCAGAAAACGCGCGTCACTGCGGACATTTTCAAGGATGGCCACGACCTGATCGAGGCCGTGCTCAAGTGGCGCCGCGTCGGAGTCAAGACCTGGCAGGAAGTGCCGATGACGCCCGAGGGCAACGATGTGTGGTCGGGCGGTTTCACCCCGGACAGAATCGGAGACTACGAATTCACCGTCGAGGCGTGGCCGGATGCCTACGCTTCATGGTGCGACGAATTCCGGCGCAAGCATGCGGGCGGCCAGGTGGACCTGTCCTCCGAAATCCTCGAGGGTGTGCACTTGCTCGAGGCCGGGGCCAAGCGCGCGGGCCAACGCGCCGGAGCCCGCGAGTTGCGGAGCGCGGCAGCCGAGTTGGCGGCGGCCGGACGCGAGGCGGCGGCCATCGTGGCGGAGCGCAAGAAGCTTGCCGGGCTTATGGCCCTGTTTCCCGACCGGTCCATGGCGGTGAATTTCCAGCCCTACGGCCGGATCATGTGCGAGCGCGGCCGGGCCTTGTGCGCCGCGTGGTATGAGTTCTTCCCGCGGTCGGCTGAAGGCAAAGCGGATAGCGGATCGACCTTCCGCGACTGCCTCAGCCGCCTCGACGACGCGCAGGCCATGGGGTTTGACGTCATTTATTTTCCGCCCATCCACCCGATCGGCGCGACCAAGCGCAAGGGGCGCAACAACTCGCTCGAGTCGGGTCCGGACGACCCGGGCGTGCCCTACGCGATCGGCAATCGCCATCTGGGTTGCCCGCACGGCGGCGGCCACCGCGATGTGGCGCCGGAGTTGGGGACGCTGAAAGATTTCGAATGGCTGGTCGCCGAGGCCAAGAAGCGTGGCATGGAGGTCGCGCTCGATTTCGCCCTCAACTGCTCGCCCGACCACCCCTACGTGGCGGACCACCCCGAGTGGTTTTTTCACCGCCCCGACGGGACGATCAAATACGCGGAGAATCCACCGAAGAAATACGAGGACGTCTATCCGCTGGACTACCACAATCCGCAATGGCGCGCCCTGTGGGAGGAATTGAAAAACGTCGTCCTCTGGTGGGCCCGCCGCGGCGTGCGCACCTTCCGCGTGGACAACCCGCACACCAAGCCGGTCGCGTTCTGGGAGTGGCTCATCGCCGAGACGCGGAAAAAGTTTCCCGATCTGATTTTTCTCAGCGAAGCCTTCACCCGGCCGAAAATGATGCGTGTGCTGGCCAAGGTTGGGTTCTCGCAGAGCTACACCTATTTCACCTGGCGCAACAGCAAGGCCGAGCTAACCGAGTATTTCAGCGAGTTGTCCGCCCCGTGGTCGGCGGATTATTTCCGTCCGAATCTTTTCACCAACACGCCGGACATTCTGCCGTTCTTTCTCCAGCAGGGCGGCCGTGCGCCCTTCCTCGTTCGGGCCGTGCTGGCCGCGACGTTGTCACCGGTCTACGGCATCTACAGCGGTTTCGAGCTCTGCGAAAACGCCGCCCTGCCTGGACGCGAGGAGTATCTCGACAGCGAGAAATACCAGCACAAGCAGCGGGACTGGGATGCTCCCGGCAACATCAAGGACTTCATCGCGCGCCTCAATCGCATCCGCCGCACCAACCACGCCCTGCAGCATCTGGCCAATCTCCGGTTTCTTCCCGCGGACAACAACCAGATCCTCTGTTATGCCAAAGCCACCGGGGAGAATCTCCTCGTCGTCATCGTCAACCTCGACCCCTGGAACACGCAGAGCGGCTGGGTGGAATTTCCGCTCGAGGATTTCGGCCTGCCCGCGTCGGGCCCCTACAAGGTGGCGGACCTGCTGGCCAATGAAGTCTTCACCTGGAATGGGCGCCACAACTTTGTCTCCCTCCAGCCGGGCACCCGTCCGGCGCACATCCTGCGGTTGCGCGGGGAGGTCGTTCCGCTCCCGGCCGGTCAAATCCGGCGTTGATTTCGGGACGCTTTGTCCGTATCCAGACCAGTTCATCCCTCAATCATTCAAACCACCATGGGCAAAATTTACGCCAACATCGTCGAAACGGTCGGCCGCACGCCGCTGGTCAAACTCAATCGCATCGCCGGGGACGCCGGTGCCACCGTCGCGCTCAAGTGCGAGTTCTTCAATCCGCTTGGCAGCGTGAAGGACCGTATCGGCATGGCCATGATCGAAGATGCCGAGAAGAAAGGCCTGCTCAAGCCGGAGACCGTCATCGTCGAGCCGACCAGTGGCAACACCGGGATCGCCCTTGCCTTCGTCGCTGCGGCCAAGGGCTACAAGCTGATCCTCACCATGCCCGAGACCATGAGCGTGGAGCGCCGCACCCTCCTTGCCATGCTGGGTGCCCAGTTGGTCCTGACCCCCGGGGCCGAGGGCATGAAGGGCGCCATCGCCCGTGCCGAGCAGATTCTGGCCGAAACGCCCAACGGCTGGATGCCCCAGCAGTTCAAAAATCCGGCCAACCCCGCGATCCACGCGAAAACCACCGCCGAGGAAATCTGGGACGACACGGCCGGGAAGGTTGACATTTTTGTCTCCGCCGTCGGCACCGGTGGCACCTGCACGGGTGTCGGCGAGGTCCTCAAGCAGCGCAAGCCGGGCGTGCAGATCGTCGCGGTCGAGCCGAAGGATTCCCCCGTCATCTCCCAGACTCGCGCGGGCGAGCCGGTCAAGCCCGGGCCCCACAAAATCCAGGGAACCGGTGCCGGTTTCGTCCCCGACAACCTGCACCTTGACGTGGTCGACGAGGTCATCACGGTTTCCAACGACGACTCGTTCACCATGGCCCGCCGCCTCTCCAAGGAAGAGGGCATCCTCGCCGGCATCAGCTCCGGGGCCAATGTCCATGCCGCCCTCGAACTGGCCCGCCGCCCGGAAAATAAGGGCAAATTGATCGTTACCATTGCGTGCTCGACCGGCGAGCGCTACCTCAGCACCGCCCTGGCCGACGAGGCTCGCGCGGCCGTCACGTCCTGATCTCCATGCAAGACAAGCACCCTTCCTTGCTTCGCCCGGCGATTGACCCCGCGCTGGAGTTCAGTGACAGCGACCTGTTCTGGCAGGAGCATTGGAAGAAGTTTGCCTATGGCTTGGCTGCCGTGGTCCTCATTGTTCTGGTCGTCGGTGCCTGGATGCTCTGGCAGCACCACGTGCGCTCCTCGGCCGAGGCCGCCTACAGCGCGGCTTCCAGCTCGGATGGTTGGCGCGCGGTCATCGGGGAGTTCCCTGGTTCGCTCGCCGCCGGAAATGCACGCCTGCAGGTGGCCACTGCCCTCCGGGCCAAGGGAGACCTTGACAGTGCTCTGGCCGAACTCGAGGACTTCACCACCGCCCAGCCTGATCACCCGCTGGCCGGGGCCGCCTGGCTCACCATCGGCGAAATCCGCCAGGCTCAGGACAAAGTAGCCCCCGCCCTTGAGGCTTACCGCACCGCCTCCTCGCGCTACAAAACCTCCTACGCAGCCCCGCTCGCCCTCATTTCCGAGGCCAAGCTCGTCGCCGGCCAGGGCAGCCAGGGCGAGGCCCGGGCCATTCTTGAATCGGTCGGCACCCTCTATCCCGAAACCCCCGCGGCCATGCTCGCTGCCAGCGAATTGGGACGCCCAGCCAAGGCAACCGCCACCCCCGCGGACGGGAACGGACGCTGACCTCGCCCCTCGCCCCGCACTTTGGGTTTGACTCCTACGCGGCTTCGCCGATCAAGTATAGGAAGTCTATGCGCTCTTCTCTCCGCCTCGCCTCCCTTTTGCTCGCTCTCACCGGGTTGCTGACCAATGCGCAGGCGGCGTTGCTGGCGGATGCCACCGGCAGCGCCACGGTCAACGTCCGCGGGCAGAAAAGCCCCGCCTCCTCCATGGTCAACAAGGACCTTCCTTCCGGGACCATCGTGACCACCGGGGCGGAAGGCGACGCCATCATCGAATTGCTCCCCGGCATTGTGGTCAAAGTCACCCCGATGAGCACAATAGTCATCGGCGATGTAGACATGGGCAAGGCTTTCAACGAAACGAACGACCCCGTCCCGCAGGCCACGGTCACCGTTTCGGCTGGGACCATGATCGTGATGGTTTCCGATGGCGCTCTGACCATGGGCGCGCTCTCCATCGAGACACCGCGCGGCACGATCAGCGCGACACAGCCCGGCGTTTTCGGCGTCATTGTGATCGGTGAACCCTCCATCGCCACCGTCACGGTCGCCTGCGGACTGGAGGGCTCTTTAAAGAATTCCTTCAAGAATTCCGCTGACAGCGGGGATGGCGATCGGGGCGGTGCGTTTGTCATCACCGACAAGGGCGAGCAAATCATCGTTCCCCCCGGCAGCGCCGTGGTGCTCAAGCCCGATGGCACATGGAACACCATGCGCTTGGCCGAAGTGCCGGGGATCAACGGCATCTGGAACCAAGCCCAGGGCGGCCTCGACAAACTTCCGAATCTTCCGAACCTCACACCGCCGATCCCGCCGCCCACCACCCCGGTTAGTCCGCCCGGCGGAAACGTCCCTCCCGACCAACCCCCGGTCGTCCCGACCCCGACCCCGACTCCCACCCCCACGCCCGTTCCCCCGCCCATCAGTCCCTAAGGGCCGGGTTGCCATGCTGGGAGCCGACGTGCTGACTCGCGCCGAACGCCCCGCCACGGTCGTCTGCCTCGGCGAAATCCTCGTGGATGCGCATCCGGGCGGATGCGAAACGCCCGGCGGCGCTCCGGCCAACGTCGCCTGCCACGTGGCTACTCTCGGCTGCCGCGCGGCGCTCGTTTCAAGGGTGGGCTCCGACGCCCGTGGCGCGCGTCTCCAGGCCTGGCTGGAGCAGATCGGGGTTGATGTTTCCGCCCTGACCGTGGATGCCGCCCAACCCACGGGCTTCGTGCGTGTCTCCATCTCGGACCGCGGGCCGGCCTACGAGATCGCCGCTCCGGCGGCGTGGGATTTTCTTCGCGCGGACGCCGCGGCGCGGGCTGCCGTTTGTTCGGCCGGCGTTGTGGTCCTCGGCACGCTCGGCCAGCGTCACCCCGTGGCCCGCGCCGCTATCCGGCAATTGGTGGAAGAGGCGCGCGGGAACGGCGCCCATATCTTGGCCGACCTCAACCTGCGGCCGCCGTTCTTCGACCAGGAGACCATCCTCTGGTCGCTGCGACATGCGAACGTCTTGAAGCTCAACACCGACGAGCTACGCACCGTCTCCGGCCTGCTCGGTGCGCGGGGGGAGACTCTCGACCTCTGGACCGGATTGCTCCGCGAATTTGGCTTGTGCCGCAGTGTCCTGACCGACGGGGCTGCGGGCTCATGGATTTTCGAGGATGAAACCCTGCACCACGAACCGGCCTGCCCGGTCGAGGTGGCTGACACCGTCGGAGCGGGCGACGCCTGCACCGCCGTCCTAGCCACCGCGCTGGCCAACGGACTCACTCTGCGGCACGCGGCTCCTTGGGCCGCGGAAGTCGCCGCCTTCGTCGCCTCCCAACCCGGAGCCACCCCCGCCCTCCCGCCCCAGCTTGCCGGGTCCGTGCGCGCCGCCTTGCAGCCCCCGCCTGCAGGGCGCTCCTTCCCGCGATCGCCGTCCGTCCCACCTCAGACCAAAGTCTGAAAGCAGGGGGCCTTTGTTATCATGCGTGTGTTTTCTTCCGTCCCAACGGCGAGAGCGACCGGAGCGGTCCTGACGCCCGCATTTGTGTGGGGGTGGCCGTTCATTTAGCGGACTTTCCACCACCAAGGACGCTGGTTTCGCTGGCCCCGGTGTTTCGTCGCCGCGGAAGGGCGGCCTGATCCCCGCGTTTACGCTTCAAGGAGGCAGACAGTCTCGATCGCGGCGGTCTGCGGAAACATATCCACCGGGATCACCCGCTTGAGCGGGTGCGGGACCGCCAGTTTGGCCAGGTCGCGGGCCAGGGTGGCCGGGTCGCACGAGACATAGATGATGCGCGGAGGACGTGCGGCCACCAGCACTTCGACCACCTCCGGGGCGAGACCTTGGGCGGGGGGGTCGAGCAGCACGACAGCTTGAGAATTTTCCCGAAGCAGGGCTGGCAGGAGGGCTGCCGTGTCGCCCGCGCGGTATTCCTCGCCGGCCTGTGCGCCGTCTTGCGCGGCGGCGATCGCGCGCGCGTCCCAGTCCAGTCCGATCACCCGGGCGAAAGCTCCGAGCAGCTTCTTGGCAAAAAAGCCTCCGCCGCAATACGCGTCCACCAACACCTCGCCCTGACCCGCCAGATCGGCCACCACTCCGGCCAGAACCTCGGCGGCGCCGTCATTGACTTGGCGGAAGCCGCCGCCGTGGGCACTGGAACGCAGAGTGGCCGGACCGGGGTGGAGCCAGCGTTTGCCGCGGAGTTGCGCGAGGGCCTCGTTGACCGTTTCGTCGGCCAGCAGGCACCGGCCGATATCCACCAGGTGCCGTGGGTCCGTGCCGCGGAAACCGACGAGGGGCGGCTCCACGTGCAGGGTCAGGCGGTTGCGGTAGCCGTAGGCAAGGGGTGAGGGTTGGGCGGGCTCCACCGGGGGAGCGGGCAGTTTGCCGATGCGGCGCAGCGCCTCGGCCACTTGCCGCGTCTTGATCTCCAACTGCCGTGGGTAGGCGATATGCTGGTAGGCGCAGCCGCCGCAGCGGCCAAACCACGGGCACGGCGGGGCCAGCCGGTCGGGGGAGGGCAGAACGATCTCCCGCACCTCGCCCTCCAGCCAACTTCGGTGCACGCGGTTGATCCGCACACGGACGGTCTCGCCGGGGATGGTGAACGGGACGAAGACCACGCGGCCTTCGTGGCGGCCGAGACCCGCGCCGCCGTAGGCTATGTCGGTGATTTCCAGCAGAAGTTCTGCGCTTTTCTTCATGCTTCAATCATTATGGACGCTGGGCTGGCGCATGGCGATGGACTTTGGCGCCTTCAGCGGGCACGATCCGACGCATGACCACGAACTTTCCCCGTAGCCCCTACGATGCCGAGGGCGGACTCCTCTACTTTCCCCGCATGCTCGACAAGATCCGCCGAAAGCAGCGCGGGGCATTACCCGAGGATTACCACGCCAACCTCGGTCAGGGTTTCGACCGGACCTGCTGTGCTTTTCTTGAGGTCTCCTTTGCCGACGTCGTCGCGCAGGTCGAATCCGGGTTGGCCGATGCCGAAGTCCTCGAATGGTGCGCGAAGCACGGGCACCGTCCGACCGAGGCCCAGATCATGGTCTGGAATGAATATCTGCGGAAGTGCGGGTGGCACGACCGTCTGTCCGAACGCCTGCGCACACGCTTGGAAGGTTTGGGCCTGACGGGCCGAACGGACATTCAGACGATGCTCGATCTGATCGAGGTCGACGAAGGCCGTCCGCCCGGTGGTTCCAGTGCCGGCACGGCGTGATGTGGCTGGCGGGGCCGCTTGATGCTTGGGCGCACTAGCCTTACCAGCCGGCGGCGGCCCGAGGAGCCGCTCTGAAACTGCTCGCCCGTTCCTCCGGCCGCTGCCAAACTTCCTCTGGCCATGTCCGGCGATGCTTCATCGCAGTCCGCGACCCTGCGGGTGGAACGCGAGGGCGGCGGGTTGCTCCTTTATCTCCAAGGACGCTTGGATGATACCTCGGTGGGACTGTGTTGGAAACGCGCGCTCGCCGAGGTCCGCCAGCCCCCCGGGCCGGTCCTCGTGGATTGTGCCGGGGTCGACTACTGCGGGAGCGCCGGTTTGGCCCTTCTTGTTGCCCTGGAGAAGGAAGCCATAACGCGGGGCGAAACCCTGCAGGTCCGACGTTTGGCCCCGCGGTTTCAAGCGCTCTATGATGCGGTTGATCGGGCCAAGCTGGAAAAGCCCATGACCGCGGAGCACAACCGCGAGGGATGGGTTGAAGACCTCGGCCGTGCGGCGGCGGGGAAGGTGCTCGAATGGCGCAGCCAGACCGAATTTGTCGGCGAAGTCGGCTCCGGTGCCGTCGCGTTGGCGGTCCATCCGCGCAAGCTGCGGCTGCGCGAATGGTGGCTCATCGTCGAGAAATCAGGAACCAACGGTCTGCCCATCGTGGCGCTGATCAGTTTTCTCACCGGGATGATCATCGCCTTCCAGGCCTCCATCCCCATGCGCCAGTTCGGCGTGGATATCTTCGTGGTCAACCTCGTCGCCCTGGCCATGGTCCGCGAATTGGGGCCGATCATGACGGCAATCATCTTCGCCGGCCGTTCCGGGGCGGCGTTTGCGGCTGAGATTGGCACGATGAAGGTCAACGAGGAGGTGGCGGCCCTGACCACGATGGGATTGAGTCCGGTGCGATTTCTGGCTGTGCCGCGCGTTCTGGCCGGTCTCGCCGTTACACCGGTGCTGACGGTTTACTCCATGGTGGTGGGGGTGGCTGGCGGCGTGGCTGTCATGCTCCTGCGGGGGTTTCCGCTTGCGGCCCTGCTTAACCAGCTCGAGAACTCCGTGCGCATGCAGGACGTGATGGCCGGGTTCATCAAGTCCTTCGTCTTTGGTGCGGTCGTGGCCGGCGTCGGATGCCTCCGTGGTCTGCAAACCGGGGCTGGCGCTTCCGCCGTGGGCGACGCGACAACCCGGTCGGTGGTCACGGGCATCTTCTGTGTCGTGGTTATCGATGCCATCTTTGCCGTGATCTACTACCGCCTGAATTTCTGACCATGCCAGCGAACGACCAGACGATCATTGAGGTGCGCAAGCTCACGGCCGGCTATGGCGAGCGAACCATTCTCCGGGACCTGAGCTTCTCCGTGCAGCGTGGCGAGGTCTTCATGATTCTCGGCGGCTCGGGGTCGGGAAAAAGCACGCTATTGAAAAACATGATCGGCCTGTATCCGGCGGTGTCCGGCGAGGTTTTGATCGGTGGGCGCGACATCGTCGGTGCGATCGGTGCAGCGCGGTCGGACATTCTCCGCAGTTTCGGCGTGATGTATCAGGGAGGCGCCCTTTTCGGCTCTCTCACCTTGGAGGGAAACGTGGGCCTGCCGCTGGAGGAATGGACGCGCCTGCCGGCCGAGGCACGGGCCCTTGTCGCGCGGCTCAAGCTCCAGCAGGTCGGGTTGGGGGAGTTCGCCGGTTACCTGCCCTCGGAAATCAGCGGCGGCATGCAAAAACGTGCGGCCGTGGCGCGGGCCATGGCCCTCGACCCGGGCATCCTCTTCCTCGACGAGCCCTCCGCCGGCCTCGACCCGATCACCTCGGCCGGACTCGATGAGCTGATCCGCTCGCTCTCGCGCAACCTCGGGATCACCTTCGTCATCGCCACGCACGAAATGGCCAGCGTTTACGCCATCGGTGATCGTGTCATCATGCTCGAAAACGGCGCGATCGTGGCCGAGGGTGAGCCCATGGAATTGCGCGATCATCCCCCGAACGATTACGTCCGCACCTTCTTCCGCCGTGAGCCGCAGAAAGCGCAGGCCGCCTGAACCACATGAACGGATCCGCCAGCTACTTCAAGATCGGGCTCTTCGTCCTGGCCGGCGCAGCCCTGCTCGCCGCCGGCCTGATCTTTCTTGGGTCCGGCCGGATCTTCAAACCCCGCATTTACGTCGAGACCTACCTCGACGGTTCCGTCCAAGGGGTGGATGTCGGGTCGCCGGTGAAGTTTCGCGGTGTGCCGATCGGGCGCGTTTCCGACATTGACTTCACCTTCAACCAGTATCCTCCGGAGCCCGGCACCACGGGGCGCCGGGACTACGTCATTCTGGTCCTGGAGATCGATCGCCAGACCTTTCGTGGCATGTTCGATGCGCCTGATTTGGACGAAGTCTTCGCCCGGGAGGTCGAGCAGGGGCTGCGTGTGATGTTGCAACCGCAGGGCATCACCGGTCTGAACTACGCCGAACTGGACTACGTGGCCCTGGCCGATCAGCCTCCGCCGCTGGACATTTGGTGGACTCCATGGCGTCCCTACATTCCCTCGGCTCCCGGCACCTTGACCAGCATGCTCGATTCGATCAATACGATCATGGACACCTTCAAGTCGCTCGACGTGAAGGACACGATCAGTCAGATGAATTCCGCCATGCAGGCGGCCAACTCGGCCCTGCAAAGCTTCAATGGTTCGGTGGGGGAGATGCAACTGGGCCAGGTGAGCAAGGACCTGCGCGGGTTGTTGACCGATTTGCGGGCCAAGCTCGACCAGGTTCCGGTCGGGCAGTTGACGGGCGACGCGGAGAATATGATGAAGTCCCTCACGGCGGCGGCGGAGAACGCGCAGACGCTGGTCGACAAGCTGCAAACCAACCCGTTGCTCAACCGCGATGCCGTGGGCAACATCGTGGGAGACTTTCAGGCCACGGCGGAGAACTTCCGCGTGTTGAGCGAGAACTTGCGCGAGTATCCCTCGCAGTTGCTCCTCGGCCAGCCGCCCAAGCGTTCGCCCTTTGATCCCGCCGGGCGGACCAAACCCCGCCCATGAGCAAGCTGCGCGGTGTCTTTATCCTCGCGTGCTCGCTCGCTGCCGTGTCCTGCACCCTGCGGCAGCCCGCGGTGCGGACCGACAGCTTTGATTTCGACCTGCCATCCGCGCCGGCCGGCCGGCCTGGTGGACGCTCGATCACCGTCCTGCCCTTCACCGCGGCCCCGGGGGCCTCCGGCCAGATGCTGCTCTACCGGGTGGATGACGTTCGCTACGAGCGCGATTTTTACAATCGCTGGCTCGTGCCGCCGGCGCACTTGCTCACCGGCGGGCTGCGCCAGTGGCTCGGGCAGGCCCGGGTCGGGGAGATTCGTGAACCCAGCTCGCCGCTGGCTTCGGATCTCATCGTGCAGCCTCGTCTAACCGAGCTTTATGCCGACTATCGCAACACCAGCCAGCCCCGCGCCATCGTGGCCATGACCATCGTGGTCATGCAGCGGCAGGCCTCCGTGAGCCGTCAGGTGTTTGAGCGCAGCTACCGCCGCGAAGTGCCGATGATCGGGATTTCGCCCGAGGCGGCTGCGGAGGGCTGGAGCCGCGGGGTCGCGGATATCTTGACCGCGTTCGCGGTCGATCTGCGCCGCGTGGATTGAGAAGGCGGCGGAGGCCCTGCCTTACTTCTTAGGCCCGCCGAACTCCACCTGGGCGCCGATGAAGGCGATGTTCTGGCTGTAGTCGCCCTGCTGGAATTGGTTGCCCGAGGTCACGCCGTTGTATTGGTAGCCGCCGTTAACCGACCAGGCGCGGTTGATTTTGTAACTGATGGTGAGGCCCCCGGTGTAGACATTGTCCGAGAAGGACGAAAAATTGGCATCCGGTTGGTCATAATAGTTGTTTTGATAGTTGAGGAAGGCCTTGGCGGAGATGCGGGCGGTGATGGCGCGCGTGACGGAGAAGCCCAGGAGCAATTGCTGGCCCTGGTTGATGTCGCCGAGGCCCGAGGCGGACGTGCCGTAGCGGGCGTAAAAAGCGAGGTCGGTGTTGGCGCCGAGCGCGTAGTTGAACGAGAGTTGTCCGAACGGTCCGAGATAGAAGTTCTCCCCGCCGCCGTAGGGATTGTTGTTCAGGCGTTGCTCCACACCGCCGCGGAAGACCAGTTGGGAGCTCGGATTGATCGTGTGGTCGAAACCGAGGAGGAAGATGTTGCCCCAGCTGTCGAGGCTGGTGTTCTCGAAGTAGTTGCGGGAGTTGAAGCGGTATTCCGCCACGAGGTTGGTCGTTGGCCGCCAGAGGAAGAGGAACTGCTGCCCGATGGTCTGCTCGACCCGACCGACCTGCGATTGCTGCGCATCCTGCATGTAGATCACGAAGAGAGGATTGTAGCTGGTGATGGTCGAGAACTTCGGCGCCCACTTGTATTCCATCGAAAGCATGGAGTCGCTGTAGAAATACTCGCCAACATCTGAGGTTGGTGCTCCGGAAAGGTTCGATGCACTTTGCGAGAGATAGCTGGTCATGGTCGTGAGCGAGAAGCTCATGCGCTCGCTGGCCTTGTAGTTCGCGGCGAAATTCCAGGTGAGGTTGGGCAGCCAGTTGTTGCTGGGCGGGGCGCTGTAGTAGTAGGTCAGGTTGGCCGCGAGCCCTGTTTGCAGGGTGAGGCGCGGACCACCGAAGGCGTAGGTCGCCCCGGCGTTGATCGCGGTGTAAACACTCTTGATCGGGGCTGTCGAGGAGGTGTTGACGTTGCTGTTGTATCCCTCGGAAATGCCGAAGGTCCAACGGAAGGGACTGCGCTCGAACCGTCCCTCGCCGATGTCGATGTTCGCCGGTTGCACGCCGGTCGGCGTGGCGACCTCGCCCAGCATCGGTGGATTGCTCGAAGCCGAGGCGCGGGCCGGCTTGCGGGCGGCGGTCGTGGTTCCCGTGGACTCAGCGGTCATCGAGGGCGACCGCACGTCGCCCTGGTCTGCGCTCACCGCAGGGGCTGGCGGCTTTTCCTCGGTGTAAACAACGTTCGATTCCTCGTCCCTCACCGGGTAGCTGAAGCGGAAGCCGGCGGGGTTCGTGCCTGAGGTGGACGGGACTGGCTCTTCGAAATCCTGCGGCGTGGGCGGCACGCCTTCCACCACATCGGCTGGTGACTCTTGCGCCTGCGTCGCGGCCGTGGCCAACAGCGTGGCGAGGACCAACTTTGGGAGGTGACGCAGGAAACGCATGGCGGGAGAGGCAAGGGAGCCGAAGAACCTTTAGGATAATGACTGAAGACGCCTTCTCAAGCAAAGCCTTTAAATTGGGCCAGTGTTCCCGATTGCTGTTTTGTCCGGTGCGATGCCTCAGGTCCGGCGCAGGACGGTGTCGCGCACGAAAAGCGACCCGGTTTCAGGGTGGTCGAGGGTGTAGTGGAGGCCGCGGCTTTCTTTGCGGCTGAGGGCGCAATCGACGATGAGCCCTGCCACCGTCACAAGATTGCGCAGTTCGAGCAAGTCGGTCGTGACCTTGAAGTTCCAGTAGAACTCCTGCACTTCTTTCTGCAGGTTTCGCAGCCGGGCTGAGGCCCGCTGCAGCCTCTTGTCTGTGCGGACGATGCCCACGTAGTCCCACATGAGACGGCGGATTTCGTCCCAGTTGTGGTAAATGACGACCAACTCGTCTACATCGGTCACGCTGCCGGGGCGCCACTCGGGGAGTTGCAGTTCGTCCGCCTCGCGGTGCGGGCGGGTTGCCTTGGCAAAGGCCCGCTGGGCGAAAACGAGGGCCTCAAGGAGCGAGTTGCTGGCCAAGCGGTTGGCTCCGTGCAGTCCGGTGCAGGCCACCTCGCCGATGGCAAAGAGCCCGCGCAGCGTGGTCTCGCCGTGCTCGTTGGTTTTGATCCCGCCGCATTGGTAGTGGGCGGCTGGCACGACCGGGATCGGCTGGCTGGCCATGTCGATGCCCAACGCGGCGCAGGTGGCGAAAATCTTCGGGAACCGTTCCTCCAGAAATAAGCGGGGCTTGTCCGTGATGTCGAGGAAAACGCATTTGGCCCCGGTGCGCTTCATTTCGGCGTCAATGGCCCGGGCCACGATGTCCCGCGGGGCGAGCGACTTGAGCGGATGGTGGCGGTCCATGAAAGGCCGCCCGCGTTCATCGACCAGCACCCCGCCCTCGCCGCGCACGGCTTCGCTGATGAGAAACGACTTGGCCTCGGGGTGGAACAGGCAGGTGGGGTGAAACTGGACGAACTCCATGTTGCTGACCGCGGCCCCGGCGCGCCAGGCCATGGCCACCCCGTCGCCCGAGGCGATGTCCGGGTTGGTCGTGTAGAGGTAGACTTTGCCGCAGCCTCCCGTGGCCAGCACGATGCGGTCGCTCCGCAGGGTCTCGACGCGCCCGGATTTCTCCTCCAGCACATAGGAGCCGACCACCCGGTCTTCCGTTGCGTAGCCGAGCTTGCCCGTGGTGATGAGATCCACCGCCATGTGGTCTTCGAGCACGCGGATCGCCGGATGTTTCTCCACCGCGGCGAGCAGGGTGTTCTCGATCTCCCGGCCGGTGAAATCGTGGGCGTGCAGAATCCGGCGCTTGGAATGCCCGCCCTCGCGCCCGAGGTCGAGTTCGGTCATGCCATCCGGCCGCTCGCGCAGATCGAAGGACATGCCAAGGTCGATCAATTCCCGGATCCGGTCGGGCCCCTCGCGCACCACCATTTCCACGATGTCCGGGTGGCAAAGGCCGGCCCCGGCCTCCAGCGTGTCCCGCACATGCAGCTCGAACGAGTCCTCCGGGCTGGTCACGCAGGCCACGCCCCCCTGGGCCCAGGCGGTGTTGCTGGTGGCCCGTCCCCGTTTGGTCACGATGGCGACCGAGCCTGTGGCGGCGGCCTTGAGCGCATAGGTCAACCCCGCGATGCCGGAGCCGATGATGATATGGTCAAACTTTTCCATCGGTGGGATCCAGGCGCACGTTGTCGATCAAACGGGTCGCACCAATGCGCACGGCCGCCGCGAGCACGGCGGGACGGTTGAGTTGCCCGAGAGGTTCGAGGGTGTCGGCATCGACCAACTCGACATACTCCGGCTCGCTGCCCGTCCCCTCGGCGATGAGCCTCCGGGCGGTGGAGACAATTCGCGCCGCAGAGCCTTCGTTCTTCGCCGCCTGCAGCGCGGCGGAAAAGTGGAGGGCGCGCGCCCGTTCGTCCGCCTGGAGGTAGCGGTTGCGCGAACTGAGGGCGAGGCCGTCGGCTTCCCGCACGGTCGCATGGCCGAGGACTTCCACGGGAAGAAACAAATCACGGGCCATCCGGCGGATGATGGCCAGTTGCTGGTAGTCTTTCTCACCGAAGATGGCGACGTCGGGACGGATGATGTGAAAAAGTTTGGCTACCACGGTGCAGACGCCACGGAAGTGGCCCGGGCGCCCCGGCCCGCAGAGCCCGCGGGACAGGACCGTCTCCTCGATCAGGGTCGAATCGCCCGGCGGATACATCTCGTCCGGCGTCGGGGCAAAAATCACGTCCGCCCCGTGCTGGCGGCAGATGTCCGCATCGGCTTCGGGTGTCCGCGGGTAGCGGGAAAGATCCTCGGCTGGGCCGAACTGCGTGGGATTGACGAAAATGCTGACCACGACGGTTCCGCCTCTCCCGGCGTGCTGTCGGGCGGCCGCCACGAGCGCGGCATGTCCGGCATGCAGGGCACCCATGGTGGGCACGAACACCAGCGGGGAGGGGGCGCCGCGGCGGAATTCCACGGCCTCCGCGACGGTGCCGAACGTGCGCATGGGGTGCGCGGCGGGATCAGCGGCCGTCCGGCGTCGCCGTCGGTTCGGGCGAAACGGTCGCGGGTGCCACCGCCTCCCCGGCGGCCACGGGCTCGGTCGTCACGACGTTTTCCAGAGCTTTCGGGGCTGACGCCGCGGGCAGGGCCGGAGCGGTAGCGGCTGGCACGGGCTGGCTGAGGAGTTCCTTCTGGATCACGGTTTCCCCGGTCCCGCGCTTCGCGTAGAGGATGGCCAGAATGAGGGTGAGGGCAAAAAAGACGATCCCGAGCCAGACGGTGAACCTCTGCAGCACATGGGTGGTCTGGGCGCCGAAAATGTTTTCGGTCATCCCGCCGCCAAAGGCCGCGCCGAGGCCCTCATTCTTCGGCCGCTGCATCAACACGACACCAACCATGAGGGCGCAGACGAGCACATGGAAGGTGACCAGAATGGAAATTAAAACCGACATGAACCATGCAAAGTGGCAGAGCGGGGCCGCTTTGTAAAGACGGCGTCCGGGGATTCCGCGTTGATCTTTGGGCCGGGAAAGCCCTAATTCTCCTCCTGTGAATGTCAACGACCTGAGGGAAATCCTGCAATACGTGCCGCGCTTCCGCGAAAAGACCTTCGTGGTGGCTGTGGACGGGGAGGTCGTGGCCTCGCCCAATTTTGGCAACATCTTGCTCGATCTTGCCGTCCTGCGGTCGCTGAGCATCCGCATTGTTCTGGCTCATGGAGCGAGCCACCAAATTCAGGTGGCCGCGCAGCAGGCCGGGGCGGTGGCCAGCAACACCGATGGCACCGGCATCACCGATGAGGGCACCTTGGAGCTCAGCATCAGCGCGGCCATGCGCCTGACTCACCACATTCTTGAGGGTCTGGCCTCGGTCGATCTGCGGGCCGCCTACGCCAACGCCGTCATCGCCCATCCAGCTGGCATCCTCGGCGGGATCGACCAGGGCTACACCGGGCGGATCGAGCGGGTGGACGTCAAGTGCCTGCACATGCTACTGCAGGAGGGGATCATTCCCGTCGTGCCGCCTCTTGGTTTTGACGGGGAGGGCCACACCTACAGGGTGAACTCCGACCACGCGGCGGCCGAGCTGGCCGAGGCCGTGCAGGCGGCCAAGGTCATCTACCTGTCGGCCGACACCCGGCTGCCCGGCGGTGGCACTCTGCCGCAGCAACTTTCCATTGTGGAGGCCGAGGAGCTGCTGAAAAAACGGAAAAATGCCGAGGGCGTGAACCTTTACTCCAAGATTGATTACGGCGCGAAAGCCTGCCGGCAGGGCGTGCCCCGCATCCACATTCTCGACGGTCGGATCAACGAGGCCCTGCTCGACGAGGTCTTCAGCAACGAGGGGGTCGGCACCATGATCTACTCGAATGAATACCAGCAGATCCGGAAGATTTTCAAAAAGGATGTGCGGGCGATCATGTCGCTCATTCGCCAGTCGATGGAGAGCGAGGAACTCGTGCGGCGGACGCGGGCGGACGTTCTTGAGCGGATGCAGGATTATTGGGTGCTGGAGATTGACGGCAAGCTCATGGGTTGCGTGGCCCTGCATGTTTATGCCGACGAAGCCTGCGGCGAGCTGGCCTGCCTCTATGTGCAGAAGAACCACGAGAACGAAGGGCACGGGCGCAAGCTCATGGCCTTCACCGAGAATCTGGCGAGGGAGAAAGGCCTCCGGCAGTTGCTGGCGCTGAGCACCCAGGCTTACAAATACCTCCAGTTGAAAGGCGGCTTCCGCGAGGTCGGGCCGGAGGAACTGCCCGCGGAGCGGCGGAAAAAATACGAGGCCGGTGGGCGGCAGTCGAAGATTCTGCTCAAGGCGCTCACATGATGCGCCGCGGTTGCGCGGGCGGCGGGCTCGTGTCTCACTGGCC
Organism: Chthoniobacterales bacterium; assembly: GCA_049315725.1. GTDB lineage: Bacteria > Verrucomicrobiota > Verrucomicrobiia > Chthoniobacterales > JACTMZ01 > JACTMZ01. The sequence goes on from JBMOJP010000016.1 coordinate 24,521, forward strand.
CCGCACGGCGCGACCGAGGGTCAAGCGCAATTGCGGGAAATTTTTTGCGGCGCGCATTAATCTTGAGCCATGTTTTTCGCGCCGATACGCTCACCGCTTGTGACGCCAAGGGGAAAAAAAATAAGATGTGAACAGGTTGTGAGTAAGAGTTTGGTTGAATTTTCCCACCGTCCCGCAAGTCGCATGGAGACTGGTTTTCCGGCGCAGCCCGCCTCGCAAGCCGCTTTGTTACAGCGCTGTGACGTGGCGGACTCAGTTTATGTCCCTGACAGAAGAACCTTATGCCCCGTGTAGTCCCCCAAAAATCACTTTCCCGCCCGCCCGCTGCAGGTTCAACGCGCCGGAACAGCCTGACGGCAACGACCGCGAGGACCAAAGAGGCTGCCGCCCCCGACGCGGTGAATAACTCGGCTTCCGCGGGTGAGCTCGAAGCCCTCTGGGGCCAGATTTCATCGGGCCTCAAGGCCGAATTGGGCGAGGGCGTTTTCGACCGCTGGTTTTCCACCTTGCACCTCGCCGGTGTGACTTCGAAGTCCATCCGCCTCGCCATCCCGAACAGTATTTACCAGGTCTGGATCGAGAGTAATTACTCCTCGCAGGTGCAGGCCGCCCTGCTTCCCGTCTTCGGGGCCGGGCGCACGCTGGAGTTTGTCGTGGAGAACGGTGCCGCCGTGGCGGCTGGGGCCGCGGAGGAAGCCGCGCCGGACGAGGTGGTGGAGAAAGCCGAGGAAGCGTCCGACGCGCGTGGGCTCAACCCACGCTATGTTTTCGACACCTTTGTCGTCGGCTCGAACAGCGAGTTTGCGCACGCCGCCTCGCTCGCCGTGGCCAAGTCGCCCTCCCGCACCTACAACCCCCTCTTCATCCACGGTGGCGTCGGCCTGGGCAAGACCCACCTGCTCCATGCCATCGGTCACCATCTGGCCCAGTCCAAGCGCGGAGCCCGGGTCGCCTATGTGCGGAGCGAGACTTTCACCAACGAGTTCATCCAGGCCATTCAGGTCAACGGCCTAGTCAAATTCCGCAAGCGCTACCGCCAGGCCGACATTCTCCTCATCGACGACATCCAGTTCCTCGCCGGCAAGGAGCGGTCCCAGGAGGAGTTTTTCCACACGTTCAATTCGCTCTTCGAGGGCCGCAAACAGATCGTTCTTTCCAGCGACCAGCCGCCGAGCGAGATCGCCCAACTCGAGCAGCGTCTGGTCTCACGTTTCGAGTGGGGCCTCACGGCCGAGTTGCAGCCGCCTGACATGGAGACCCGGCTGGCCATCCTGCGCAAGAAGGCCGACGGCCTGCAGGTCAAGCTGCCCGCCGCCGTGCTCGAGTATCTCGCCCACCGGATCAAATCGAACGTCCGCCGCCTCGAGGGCGCGCTGCTGCGCGTGGCCTCCTTCGCCTCGCTGAGCGGGCGTTCGCTCAGCGACGAATCCATCGAGCATTTGCTCCGCGACATTCTCCAGGAGGAGGCGCGCCGTGCGGTCACCATTGACCAAATCCAGCGCAAGGTGGCCGAGCACTACGACGTGCGCCTGGCGGACATGACAAGCAAGCGCCGCCCGGCCAACATCGCCTTCCCCCGGCAGATCGCCATGTCTCTCTCCCGCCGTCTGACCAAGTGCTCGCTGCAGGAAATCGGCGAGGCGTTCGGCGGCCGCGACCACGGGACGGTCATCCATGCGGTCAAGATCGTGCAGGCCCGTTTGGACAAGGAAGAGAACCTGCGGCAGGTCGTGCGCTTCCTCGAGGCGGCCTTGCAGCGATGAAATTTGAGCCTTTCGCTTTGACAGCGCGGGGGAATTTGCCGAGATAAATCAGGCCACCGCCCCGCGGCCCGGCACCCAATCAATCCATGAAATTCACCATCACGCAGGAAGCGTTCTCCGACGGCCTGCAAAACGCGGTCAGTGCGGTTAATCCCCGCAGCACCCTTCCCATTCTTTCCAACGTCCTCCTGCAGGCGGCAGACGACCATCTGACGATGACCGCCACCGACCTTGATTTCACCGTGCGGACCAAGGTCGCGGCGAAAATCGGCAAGGCCGGGTCCACGACTCTCCCGGCCAAGCGCCTGAGCACATTGGTCAAAGATTTGCCGCGCGCCGAGATCGAGGTTGAGGTGGACGGCAAAAGCCAAGCCACCCTGCACAGCGGGGCCGGTGTTTATAAAATTTTCGGTCTGCCCGAGGCCGAGTTCCCCGGCCTGCCCGCCTTCGAGAACTCGGTCGAATTCAAGCTGAAGGCCGCCGACCTCAAGGACGGCCTGCGCAAGACGCACTACGCCATCTCGCTCGATGAGACCCGCTACGTGCTCAACGGCATTTTCTTTTCCTTCAAGGCCGACAAGCTCACCCTCGTTGCGACCGACGGACGCCGCCTCGCCCTCGCCGAGATCAACGACCTTGAAATCCCCGCCAGCCAGGAGCGCGAATTCATCGTTCGCACCAAGGCCATTCACGAACTCATGCGCGCCCTCAAGGACGACGGCGAAGTGATCATCCGCCTGTCCCAGAACCTTGTGCAGTTCGATTGCGGTCCGACCACGCTGATTTCCAAACTCGTCGAGGGCAACTATCCTAACTACGTCCAGGTCATTCCGACCAAGGTGAACGAGCGGGTCACCGTCGAGCGCGAGTCGTTGCTCAACGCCGTGCGGCGGGTCTCCCTCCTCAACAACGAAAAGACCGCCTCGGTCCGCCTCAGCTTCGCCAAGGGGAGCATCGAGATCACCTCGAACACGCCCGAAGTCGGCGAGGCCCGTGAGGCTCTGGCCGTGAGTTACAAGGGCAAGGATATCTCGATCGCCTTCAACCCGGAATTCCTCATGGCTCCTCTGCGCTACCTCCAGGAGGACGAGGTGCATTTCGAGCTGATTGATGACATCAGCCCCGGCGTGATCAAAATCAACGCCCCCTTCGTTTACGTGCTCATGCCCATGCGCGTCGGTGGGGTTTGACGGCGGGCCGCGGATGAATTCTCGCGCCCTCCGTTGTGCGCTCTTGGGCCTGGCCGCCCTGGCTTTGGGGCGCTCGCACGGCTTGGCCTCGTCCCCCGCGCTCAGCATCAGCCCGGCCGAGGCGGATCGGATTGGCCAGCGCATCTGGCAGAATGAATGCGCCGGCACGCGTGATGGTCTGACCTCCTGGAACAAGGGCGAAAACTTTGCCTCGCTCGGCATTGGCCATTTCATCTGGTATCCCGAAGGCAAACGCGGGCCTTTCAAGGAGAGCTTTCCGGCCCTGCGTGATTACCTCCAACAGCAGGGGGTCAAAATCCCGGCTTGGCTGGCCAAAGCCCAGGCTTGCCCGTGGCCTGAGCGCGCCTCGTTCATGGCCGACTTTCACGGTCCGCGGCTCGAGGAATTGCGCGCCCTGCTCGCGGCGAACGTCGGCTGGCAGGCCCGCTTCGCCGCCCTGCGGCTCGAGGCGGCGCTCCCGCAGATGCTCGCGGCCGCGCCGGCCGATGAGCGGCAAACCATCCGCGGCAACTTCTCTCGCTTGGCCAACGCCCCCGGCGGGCTTTACGCCCTCATGGACTACGTCAACTTCAAGGGCGAAGGGACCGCGCCGACCGAGCGCTACGATGGCCAAGGCTGGGGCTTGCTTCAGGTGCTCGAGGGGATGTCCGCAGACGGATCGCCCACCGCAGCCTTCGCCCGCAGTGCCGATCACATCCTGAGCCGCCGGGTCGAGCTGTCCCCGCCCGCCCGGGGCGAGGCGCGCTGGCTGCCCGGCTGGCGCAACCGCGTGCACGGCTACGCCCGCTGACATGGCGGATTCCGTGACGCGCGACCAGGCGGTCGAGGTGCTCGAGCGCATCGCCTTACTCCTTGAATTGCAGGGCGAAAATCCCTTCAAGGTGCGGGCCTACCACAATGGCGCACGGGCCCTCGAGTTGCTCGAGGGCGACTTGGCCACGCTTGTTCGCGAGAATGGGCTCAAAGGCGTGGCCGGGATCGGCGAGGCCCTGCGGGACAAAATCTCCACCCTCGTCCTGACCGGGCGCCTGCCCTACTACGAGGAGCTTTGCGCGCAGTTTCCGCCCAAACTTTTCGCACTCTTCGATGTGCCCGGGCTCGGCCCGAAAAAAATCAAGGCGCTCTACGAAAAGTTGGAGGTCGCCTCGCTGGCCGATCTGGAAAAAGCCTGCCAGGAAAACCGGGTCTCGGCCCTCGACGGATTCGGGGCCAAGACCCAGGAAAAAATCCTCCAAGGCCTAGCCTCGCTCAAGCAGGGGGCCGGCCGCCATCTGGCCTCCGTGGCCGCCCGCGCCGCCACCGCGCTCTACGACGACTTCCGCACGCATCCAGAGACCATCCGCCTCGCCATCGGCGGCAGCACGCGGCGGCGCAATGAGACGGTCCACGATATTGACCTGATTGTCTCAACCCGTGCGCCGGCGGAGATTTCCGAGGCTTTCCGCGGTCATCCGCTCGTCGCCAGCGTGATCGCGGCGGGCGAGACCAAGTCGAGCGTCATGCTGCAGGACGGCATTCAGGCGGATTTGCGCGTCGTGAAAGACGAGGAGTTTCCGTTCGCGCTCAACTACTTCACCGGCAGCAAGGAGCACAACATCGTCATGCGCGGTCTGGCCCAGGAGCGCGGCTGGACCCTCAACGAATACCGGTTGGCTCCGTCCTCCCCGGAGGCCCCGCCCATTCCCGCGATCCGCGAGGAGCGCGATCTCTACGAAGTGTTCGGCTTCGATTACATCGAGCCGGAATTGCGCGAGAACCGCGGCGAATTCGAGGCCGCCCGCGGGCATCTCCTGCCGGAGTTGGTCAAGTTGGACAACCTGCGCGGCACCTTTCATTGCCACACCCGCGAAAGCGACGGGCGGAATACGCTGGCCGAAATGGCCGCCGCCGCGCAGGAACTGGGTCTGCAATACCTCGGCATCGCCGACCACAGCAAATCGTCCGTGCAGGCCAACGGCCTCGATGCCACGCGATTGCTGCAGCAGGTCACGGAGATCGAGGCGCTCAACCGCGGGTTCGATGGCTTTCGTCTTTTCAGCGGAACCGAGTGCGACATTCTCAAGGACGGCACGCTCGATTTTCCCGACGAACTGCTCGGTCGGCTCGACTATGTCGTGGCCAGCGTCCACTCGTCGTTCACGCTCGGCGAGGCGGACATGACCAGGCGGATCATCCGTGCCGCCGAAAACCCGAATGTCACCATGCTCGGCCACCTGACCGGTCGCCTCTTGCTCCGCCGCGAGCCCTATGCGGTCAACATTCCCGCCGTGCTCGACGCCGCCGCGGCCACCGGAACGATGATTGAACTGAACGCCGATCCGCATCGTTTGGACCTCGACTGGCGCTGGTGGCGTCTGGCCCGCGAGAAGGGGGTCAAGTGCGTGATCAACCCGGATGCCCACTCGGTCCAAGGGTTGCAGAGTCTCTATTTCGGCATCGGGGCGGCGCGCAAGGGATGGCTGACCAAGAAGGACATCGTGAATTGTCTGCCGCTGCCAAAAGTCGCGGCGGCTTTGGCCGCCAAGCGCAAGGGTGCGTCCTCATGACCCCGGCCGAGTTCCAGCGTTGGTTGCAGCGGACGTGCCGCGGGATCGAGAAGGCCCTGCGCGCCAGCGTGCCGCCGTCCACGACCAAGCCGTCCACCATCCATCGGGCCATGCGTTACAGCCTGCTGGCCGGTGGCAAGCGCGTGCGGCCCGTGCTTTGCTGCGCCGCCGCCGAGGCCTGCGGTGCGAGTAGTCAGGATGCCATCGAAGCGGCCTGCGCGGTCGAGATGGTTCATGCCTACTCGCTCATCCACGACGACTTGCCCTGCATGGACGATGACGACCTGCGGCGAGGCCAACCGACATCACACAAAGTCTTTGGCGAGGGCATCGCTGTGCTGGCCGGCGATGCGCTGCTCACCGGGGCGTTTGCCGTTCTCGTCCGGGCCACGCCGCACCTTGGGCGATATTCTGCAGCTGATCTCGTGGCCGAACTGGCCGCCGCCGCCGGTTCCCGTGGACTCATCGCCGGGCAGGTGGCCGACCTTGAGGGCGAGGGACAGTCGCCCACCGAGCCCGCGCTATATTTTATTCACGCGGCCAAGACCGGCATGCTCCTCCGCGCCGCCCTCAAGCTGGGCGCGATGTGCGCGGGCGCGACGAAAGCCCGCGTCGCGTCGCTCGATCGCTTCGGCTTCGCCCTCGGCCTCGCCTTCCAAATCCAGGATGATGTCCTCGATGCCTCCCAAAGCGCCGCCAAGCTCGGCAAGACCGCCGGCAAGGACTCCGCTGCCGGAAAGATGACGTTTCCCGCGCTCTACGGATTGGAAAAATCGCGCGAACTGGCGACGCACTGGACGGACGAGGCCATCCACGCGCTGCGTCCTTTCGGCGCGCGCGGCGCCGCGCTGCGCGGACTGGCCGAGTTGCTGCTCGGGCGGGAGCGCTAGCCTACCAAAAGCGGAAGCCGAAAACGATGAAGCCCTTCGGCTTGCCCTCGTCGTTCGGATCCCACGAGGTAAGGTAGCGCCCATCTCCGTAGCCCTTGGCCGCCAGCGGATTGATCAGCTGCCACGGCTCCTTCATCTGGAACGCCGCCGCCACCACTCCGTCCACGGTCGAGTCCGGGTCCAGCGGCGTGATCGGCTTCGGCGCCGGGGCCACTTCGCGCCGTGGTTGGCGCGGGGCGACGAAATCCTGCGCAAGACAGGAAGCAGTCAGCCCGAGAGTCAGTAAAAGAATAGTCCATCCGCGCATCCCTTTCCTTTAGGGTGCGACCGCGCGGCGGGCAACCCATAAAATCGCTCTCGCCTTGCTCCTCCTTCGGCGGAATCATTCGGGTTGGATGGATTATCTGACCAAAGCCCGCCGGGTCATCGGCATCGAGGCGGATGAGTTGAGGCGAATGGCCGAGAACCTCGATGGCGAGGCCTTCGCCCGCGCCGTCGAGGCGATGAAGGACTGCGTGGAGAAGCGCGGCAAAATCGTCGTCTGCGGTGTGGGGAAATCCGGCCACATCGGCGACAAGATTGCCGCCACCCTGACCAGCACCGGTTCGACCGCCGTGGTCCTCAACTCTCTCAACGCCTTGCACGGCGACCTCGGGCTCGTCGCCGATGGCGATGTGGTTCTGGTTCTCAGCTACGGCGGCGAGACGGCCGAGTTGCTGAACATTCTCCCGCCTCTGGCCCGTTTTGACGTCAAACTCATCGCCCTGACCGGCCGAGCGGATTCCACCCTGGCGCGGGCGGCTCACATTTGCCTCAATGTGGAGGTCGTGCAGGAGGCCTGCCCGCTCAATCTTGCCCCGACTTCGAGCACCACGGCCATGTTGGCCCTCGGCGATGCGCTGGCCATGGTTCTGCTCGAGGCCCGCGGATTCCAGCAGGAGGATTTCGCCCGCTTCCATCCCGGCGGAACCCTCGGCCGCGTGCTCCTGCGGCGGGTCAATGAAATCATGCGCCAGGCCACCCGTCTGGCCGTGGCGCGTCCGGAGGATGCCGTGTTCGATGTGCTCAAGTGCATGACCAAATGCCGCACCGGCGCCGCGGCCATCGTGGACGGCGACGGCCGTCTCTGCGGTGTCTTCACCCATGGCGACTTCGCCCGCCATTACCAATCCACCCCCGACCTCGGCGCGCGGCCCGTGGGCGATTTCATGACCACGTCGCCCGTCGCTGTCCAAGGCGACAAGCTTGCCGCTGAGGCTTTGCACGTGCTAAAAAGCCGCCAGATTGATGACCTCATCGTGGTGGACCGGGACCACCGGCCGATCGGAGTCGTTGATTCTCAGGACCTGTCCCGCCTTCCCGGCGTCTAACCCGTTCAACCTCCCGACCAACCCATTTATTTATGCCCGCCGCCAACGATCTCCGCAAAGGAATGGCCATCAAATACAACAACGACACGTATGTTGTCCTTGAGGTCCATCACCGCACCCCCGGCAACCTGCGCGCCTTCGTGCAAGCCATCATCCGCAGCATCAAGACCGGAAAATCCAGCGACGTGCGGTTCAGCTCGACCGAGAAGGTCGAGTCGGTCGATCTGCAGCGCCGCCCGGTTGAGTTCAGCTACAAAGACCACGAGGGCTACCATTTCATGGACCCCGAGAGCTACGAGACGATTGAACTCGACGAGGCCCTGCTGTCCGGGGCCAAGAACTACCTGGTGGAAAACTTGAAAGTCGAAGTCCTCTATGCCGAGGGCCGCGCGGTCGAGGTGGAAATTCCCTCCTCCGTGACGCTCAAAGTCATCGAGTCCGCGGAGGGGCTGCGCGGCGACACGGCTAGCAATGTGCAAAAGCCGGCCACGCTGGAGACCGGTCTCATCGTCAATGTCCCGCTCTTCATCAAGGAGGGCGAGATGATCAAGATCGACACGCGCAACGGCGCCTACATGGGCCGCGCCTGACCCGGCCCCCGCCCATGGCCCGCCGCGCCCGCCGCCCGAACAAGCCGCGGCGCAACCGTCTCAACACTTCGTTCGCCGCGGCCGAGGACGAAGAAGGCCTCGTTGTGCCGGTCCGTTGGGTCAAGTTTGTCGTCGGGATTTTCCTCCTCGCACCCTGCTACATCCTGACCGCGGCGTTTTTCGGCGCTTTGACCCACGCGACGGCCCGCAGTTTCTGGGCCACCGCGGAGTTTTGGTTCTTCGGCCTCGGGTCCGTCCTCTGGTTCATCATCTACTTCGGCCTGCCGCGTCCGCTGGTCCTTTATGTCTTCGGCCACGAACTGACCCACGCGCTGGTTGTTTTCCTCATGGGCGGCAAGGTCTCGCAGTTTCGCGTCGGGCGTGATGGCGGCCACATCGTCTCGTCCAAGATCAATACGTGGATCGCCCTCGCCCCGTATTTCATCCCGATCTACAGCGTCCTCATCATCGGGATCTATGGTCTCGTCTCCCTGCTCTTCGACCTTTCGCCGTATCAGGAGATCGCCGATGGCGTTCTCTATGGTCTGGTCGGACTCACCTGGGCCTTCCATGCGACGTTCACCCTCTCCATGATTCCACGCGGCCAGAGCGACCTCGCTTACGGCGGAACGTTCTTTTCGCTCACCATCATTTACCTGATGAATCTCCTGCTGCTCTCCTTTCTCCTCATCCTCGCCACGCCCCTTGTCAGTTTCGCTGGTTTCTTGAAGGAGTTATGGGTTCACGCGGAAATTTTCGCGGTGGACGCCGGGCATTTTTTCGAACTTCTCCTCCGCGCCGCCGGGGTCTGAGCCGGAACAATTCAGAAGGATTTGACCACCGATTTCACTAATCGCACGGATATCAGAGAGCATGGAAAGAGGAGCAACCCCGCGGAGGTTCCACCATTAGGTGAAACTGTTCCCGGCTAGCTTGTGCGCAAGGGATGCGACCAGTTCAACGCAGGAAACCGCGCA
>JBMOJP010000194.1:0-1938 GCA_049315725.1 Chthoniobacterales bacterium
CGATCGCTTCGCACTTTTTCCGCCAGCCGTCGAACCGCCACTTGTTGGGGAAGTCGCGGCATTGCTGTGGTTTGGCTTTCTGAATCGCGCAGGTGTTGACGCCCTGGAGGAAAATGCATGAGCCGTCGGGATTGGACTTGAGCATAAGGCCGGCGCGGCTGGGACGGAGCTCGGTGTTTTGTGCAATGAAGTCCATCGGGGTCATTCCGAAGAATGACGCCATGGCGTCGATTTCCCCGCGGTCCACGCGCACGAAACCCGGCCAACGGCAGCAGTTCCCGCAGCGCTGGCAAAGATAACGCGGGCCGTTCACGCGAAGACGAGGCGGCAAACGATGACCGAGGCGACAAAGCCGGCCACATCGGCCAGCAGCCCGGCGGGGACAGCGTGGCGGGTGCGGCGGATGGCGACCGAGCCGAAATAGACCGCGAGAACGTAGAAGGTGGTCTCCGTGCTGCCCATGATGGTTCCGGCCATGCGGGCGATGAGGCTGTCCGGGCCGTGGGCTTGCACCAACTCGGTGAAGATGCCCATGGTCCCGCTTCCGCTGAGCGGGCGCATGAACATGAGGGGAAGCAACTCGGAGGGCAGGCCCACGCGCTGCAGGAACGGATCGAGGGCCCGGCTCATCATGTCAATGCCGCCCGCGCCGCGGAACATGCCGACGGCGACCAGGATGGCGACGAGGAAGGGAATGATGCGCAAGGCCACCTGAATGCCTTCCTTCGCCCCCTCGACAAATTCCTCATAGACCGGCACGCGACGGAGCGCGGCATAGAGCGGAAAAAACGAAAGCAGGAAAGGAATGGCCAGGACCGAGAGCGCGGAGACGTAGGACGCAAACCATCCGCGGCTGCCGTCGTAGCCTGCTCCCGCCGTGCGCCAGAGAAGGAAGCCGAAGAATCCCACGAAAATGGCCAGGAGCAGGCGGGAGCGCCAGGCCAGGGGTTCGGGCGTGGGCGTGGTCAGCGGGTCCGCCGTGGTCGCCGCGGCTTCGGCCCAGGCTTTCTCCTGCTCCGCCGTGACAGAAGGCAGGCGGTAGAAGGGGAGTTTTTCCAGTGTTTTGACCGAGATCAAGCCGACCGCGGTCGAGCAAAACGTGGCGATCAGCGCCGTGCCGATGATCGCGGTAGGCTGGGTCGAGCCGGCGGCCGCGAGGATGGCCACGGCGCTGGCCGGGATGAGTTGGACCGAACTGGTGTTAAGCGCGAGGAAGGTGCACATCGCGTTGGTCGCCGTGCCGGGGCGCGGATTGAGTTTTTCCAGGTCCTGCATGGCGCGGAGGCCCAGCGGGGTGGCGGCGTTGGCCAGACCGAGCATGTTGGCCGCCATGTTCATGATCATCGAGCCCATGGCCGGATGCTCGGCCGGAACATCGGGGAAAATACGCGTCATGAGCGGCCGCAGGCCCTGCGCGATGGCGTGCATGAGTCCGGATTTTTCGGCCAGACGCATGATGCCCAGCCAGAGGGCCATGACACCGGCGAGGGGCAGCGCGATGGTCATAACCGCCGTCTTGCACGCCTCGAAGGCCGCAGTAGTCACCTGATCGAGTTGTCCGTTCGCTCCACCGAGCAGGACGGCCCCAAGGACGAGGGCGAGCCAGATGTAATTGAGCACGGAGTTTTTTTAGGCGGAAGCCTCGCCGTGGGCAAGCGGGAGAAGGTGAGTGAGAGGAAGAGTCTTTGAGTCGGGGTGTGACGAGGGCGTTCGCATTCCCTGGATTTTTTGGCGATGGACGGCCCCCATGCACCTAGCGTGAAGGCTTCGTGCAACCGTGCAATCGTCAACGTTGCCAGGCACCATGCGGTGGATGAGAGCCTTTCGCTTTCGGCCTGCTGGCCAAGTTGATCCAAGAACGTGTCGCCGGCCCCTCGGCTGACGCGCCGGCACGGAGGACTCTTCTGGATCGCCTGCGCTTTCCCTCCTAAGCCGGAA
>JBMOJP010000195.1:0-1937 GCA_049315725.1 Chthoniobacterales bacterium
CGCTCGACCTCACCGTTCGTGGAGCCATTTCCATCGGTCGCCGCCTCATGGACCCGCTCGCCGAATTGGTCAAAATCGACCCGAAATCCATCGGCGTGGGCCAATACCAGCACGATGTGGATCAAAGCGCCCTCAAGCGTTCGCTCGATGACACCGTCATTTCCTGCGTGAACCATGTCGGCGTGGAACTCAACACGGCCAGCGCGAATTTGCTCGGGTATGTCTCCGGATTGAATTCCCGCACGGCTGTGAATCTCGTCCAGTTCCGCAACGAGAACGGCGCCTTCCAATCCCGTGAGGACCTCCTGAAGGTTCCGGGCCTCGGCCCCAAGGCCTTCGAACAGGCTGCCGGCTTCCTCCGCATCCGCAACGGGCGACATCCGCTTGACTCGAGTTCCGTGCATCCGGAGCGCTACGCCCTCGTGGACAGCATGGCGGCGGATATCGGTTGCTCGGTATCGGAGTTGACGCAGAACCCTGCCCGGCGCGCTGCCATCAAATTAGAAAAATACATCACGCCGGAGGTCGGTCTCCCCACTCTCCAAGACATCCTCAAAGAACTCGCCAAACCCGGACGCGACCCGCGCAAGCAGTTCGAGGTTTTCGCCTTCTCTGACGAGGCGATGAAAATCGAGGATCTCAAGCCCGGCATGAAGCTCCCCGGCATCGTGACCAATGTGGCCGCATTTGGCGCTTTCATCGATCTGGGAGTGCACCAGGACGGCCTCGCACACATTAGCCAACTCAGCGACCAGTTTGTAAAAAATCCCTCGGATGTCTTGAAGGTGGGACAAAAAGTCATGGCCACCGTCATGGAAGTCGATCTCGGACGCAAAAGGATCAGCCTCTCACTCAAGACCAATCCCGAAATCGGCGCCCAGTCTCGCAGCCCGCGTGATGACCGGAGCGGTGGCGGGCGCAGTTTCCCAAGCAAACCCGCTGCCAAGGCCGCGCCACAGGTGGATTGGTTTACCGCCGCGATGAACCGCAAAAACTAACTGAACGCTAACTGTGTCGTATGTAAGGATTGACCACAGAGCACACAGAGAGCACGGAGAAGGTATCCTACTTCTGCTCTAAAAACTCGTTTTCAATCTACAATCTGAACCTCTGCACTCTCTGTGTCCTCTGTGGTCAATCCAAAACCGCCGGATCACCATAGAGCGTGGATCCGCTGGCGCGTGTTATTTTCACGGGGAGGATCTGGCCGATGTGTCGAGGGGCGCCTTCAAAGACGACGATTTTGTTCGTGCGGGTGCGGCCCGTGAGGCGCTCGGCGTTGTGGCGGCTGGTGCCTTCGCAGAGGATTTCGGTTTGCGTCCCGACGAGGGCGTTGAGCTTGTCTGAGACATGGCGGTTCACCAGATTGAGCAAATCCTGGTTGCGGGCCTCTTTCACCTCCTCGGCAATCTGGTCCTCCATCGTGGCGGCGGGAGTGTTCTGACGCTGGGAGTAGCGAAAGATGAAAGCGTTGTCGAACGAGACGGCGTCGCAGAGGGCGCGGGTTTGCTGATAATCCTCCTCCGTCTCGCCGGGGAAGCCGACAATGACATCCGTCGTAATCGCCATGCCGGGACGCGCCGCACGAATGCGCTCGGCGAGGTTTTGAAATTTCTCGGCCGTGTAGCCCCGACGCATGATTTTCAGGATACGATCCGAACCACTCTGCAACGGCAAATGCACATGCTCGACGAGCTCGGGCAGGCGGACAAAGGCTTCGATGAGATCGTCACGGTAACCAATCGGGTGGGGTGATGTGAAGCGCACGCGCTCGATGCCATCCACCGCGCAGACGGATTCCAGCAGCTGAACGAATGGAGAAATGCCATCGCGCTTGGGAAATTCATGGCGGCCGTAGAGGTTCACGATCTGACCGAGAAGTGTGACCTCCTTCACGCCGCGCTCCGCGAGGGATCGGACTTCGTTGGTGATTTCCT
>JBMOJP010000196.1:0-1929 GCA_049315725.1 Chthoniobacterales bacterium
TGGTGATGACGACCAACCTGTTTGGCAATTACGACGAGGCCATGCTTCGCCGGATCGCCCGCCACATCGAGTTCCGGTTGCCGGATACCGCGATGAGGGAAGCGCTGCTGCGGCTCCACTTGCCGAACCCCGAGCGTGTGCCGCAGAGCCTGCGCGGGATTGCCGCGGCGGCTCACGGGTTGTCCGGGGGCGACCTGCTCAACGTGTGTCTGAATGCGATGGAGGCCGCGTCGGTGGACCCCGACCCGCAGAGCTGGCGCGTCACGGAAGACCTGCTCATGGGCCAGATCCGCAAAGTGCAGGCCAGCAAGCGAGCCCACGCGGGCAACGACAACCTCAGCCTCAGCCTGAACTGACCATGAGCGGAATCTTTGGTTGGAGTTACCCGCCGGGGTGCAGTCGCACACCCTATGACGAGGACCGCCCGTGCGATGTGTGCGGGAAAGACCAGGCCAGTTGTGTCTGCCCTGAGTGCCCGGAGTGTGGAAGCCAGGGCGATCCGTCGTGCTACGACACGGACTGCGGTCACGGGCTGGTGAAGTCGCCCGAGCAGGTGGAGAGCCTGCGCGTGGAGATGGACAAGTGGGAGGCCATGGCACAGGCCGAAGCCGACTACTGGACCGCCCGGGACCGCGAGGAGGAGATGGAAGCCCGTCTCGAGGCCCGCGAGCGCATGTGCCACGAAATCGAGGAGGCCCGAGACATGGACCGCCACCACGCCTGCCGCATGGCCGACATTCGTGACGGGATCGGCTGGGAGGCACGGCCATGAACGAGCGCGAAGCCTACATGCTCGCCCGGGCACTGGCGGAGGTGCCGATGCGGAGGCGGTTTGATTACGCCACGGTGAGCGCCGATGCTGTGAGGGCTGTGACGACCCGCCCGATGATGCCGGATGCCTATGTTAGCCAAGACCGTGACACGGAGGCCGTGCGCGATCTGCTCGCCGAGGGATTCCGGTGGGTGCGGACCGAGGGCGAGTTGGCCATCTTCGAGAAGGAGGTGGCGCGATGACGCCGCGGCAGAAAGCCCTCATCGACTACCACCGCGACCTGGCCGCGTTCGCCGTGACCAAGCTGGACACCGTGTTCGTGATCCTCGACCTCGAAGACAGCCAGGGCTACGCCATCGCCAAGGAACTCGATGCGAAGAGCGCGGAGAAGCGGCAGGTCATTGCCGAGTCGGGTTCGATTCCTGCGTTCACGCTCACGCTGCCGCGAGATCAGGCCAACAAGCTGCTCGACCACGGCTGGCCCGCGTCGAAGCACATTCCGGCGGCGGGGCGGGAGATGGTGCCCGTCATGGTTGTTTCGGACGGGCGGTGCATGTGCTTGTTTGTTCGGAGGATTTGAAGTCCCTGATTGTATCATGGCTCCACTTGGAGTAGCCTCAAAAACGTGGTGATGCCGTTGAGCCGGTCGAGTCCGCAAGGGTTCCACGCTCTGGGAAGGTGTCACCACACTTTTTTGTGGGGATCGATTAGCCGAGCCGCACCCGCCATGCACCCGAGTCCGCGGTGGCACGGCGCGGGCTGACTGCGGAAGGCTTCGGGCATGAAAACGCCTGCCACTATCTCCACCCTCGCGCCGGGGGGAACGAGCCTCCCAAGCCCGATAAACGAGCAAAACGGGCCAGTTCCGACACCCATCACTTTCCCCGCCCGACCAATCCAAGGGGGCAAGCTCGACAAGGCTCCGAAGAAGACGGGGCTGTGGTTTGCAGAGCCGAAATACAACGGGTGGCGGGCGCTGGTGCATTGTCCGAGTGGAGCCATGTGGAACCGGCATGGCGGGCGGTTGAGCATTGCGGGTGAATTTGCCTCGCCGCTGCGCGAGTTGCGTAAATTGAGCGAGCGTGGGCTCGTCTGGGCCGATTGCGAGGCGATGGGGCGGCGGCACAAGGTTGGGTGCGGCACGCTCATCGTGCTGG
>JBMOJP010000197.1:0-1924 GCA_049315725.1 Chthoniobacterales bacterium
CGGAATCGCCTTCAGGATGGCTGGATGAGGTTCGCGAGGTCGAGAAAGGACCTCGCATTTCTGGGCTCTCCTGTTCCCGGGCGTTGCGCGCGCTACCCTAGGCCGCGTGTGCGCCGAGGCGGTCGACAATAATGTTGAGGCAGGGGCATGACCGAGTCGGCTGAACCCACCGGATGGGAAATCGCCATTGCGGTGAATGCTGCCTTCAAAGGCCTGCTCGGAGCACTGGGTCAAAGCGGCCATGTATGCCAGTCCGCAATCGGGATCGAACGGATGATTGACACATCCGCCGGCTACTCTGCAGTCGTCGCCCAGATCAGCGCGGCAGTCTCAGGCAAGGTGGAGCCGGGAGACACTGTCGTTGTCGCCGATAAAGTGATGTCACTTGCCCAAGGGCGGATCGGCCCAGCGCAGATCCTGACCGAGCCGGATCCGAAGACCGTCGACGCACATACCCGCGAAGCTCTGGCCGAACGCTGGACCGAGATGTGTGGATTCCCCATTACGGCCACTCAGCTCCTGCTGGCTGACGAATACCAAGGCCCGGACGGATCACTGTCGGCCACCCTGGGGTGCGCCGATCACAACGGGACTGCCTTTGACCTCGCCCAGGCGATCGTCAGCGACTGCGGTGTCGCAGTCGACGTCGTCATCTCCGACACCGACACCGGATTAGACGTTCGCGCGCCGCTGATCGGCACTTTGACGATCTGTGCCACTCCGCTGGGCGCGACAGCGGGACTACAGCTGTACGAATGCATGCGATGCGCCTGTGCCGCGGAATTCGTACGTGGGCACAGTAGGAATATTCCGATCGTCATCTGCCGTCCGGCGCGCCGCTGTAGCAAGCGGGCAGGGCTCGGTGAGTATCGCGGCTACCGGGGGATGCTCGACGGTTCGCGCGAGTCGCTAACCCATGCCTGAATCAACGACACCACGCGAAATCGTCAAAGCAGCGGTGGTGTCGTCCATCTCTCCGCTGTTGCTTGACTGGTTG
This sequence comes from Chthoniobacterales bacterium, assembly GCA_049315725.1. GTDB lineage: Bacteria > Verrucomicrobiota > Verrucomicrobiia > Chthoniobacterales > JACTMZ01 > JACTMZ01. Next base: position 998 of record JBMOJP010000197.1, read on the forward strand.
CGTGCCCGCTGCGAGGTCACGTATCTTCCCGATGCGCATCAGGCGGATCTGCTGAAGCCCGCCGTGGCCCAGTCGAGCATCCTCGTAGTGCGCAGTAACGTCGTCGTTTCGGCACCGGTGGCGCAGTCGATGGCAAACCTGCGGATCGTTCTGCGAGTTGGCTCAGGTACCGACAATCTGGATTTGATCGCTTTGTCGGAGCGCGGAGTCCAGGTGCTGAGGGTCGGCGGCGAGCCGTCGGCTCCTGCGGTTGCCGAACTTGCCCTCCAATCTGCCATTGCTTTACTGCGGTACGTGCCGGCGGCCAGCGCGGCTTTGACGGCCGGGAAATGGGACAAAAACGCCTACACCGGCCAAGAGATCTGCGGTAGCCGCGTCGGTATCTGGGGTGCTGGGCCGATCGGCCGTGCAGTAGGGGCGGTCTTCGGCCAGCTCGGTGCGGATGTGCGGTTCGCTGCCCACCAAAGTGTCAGCTCCGAGATCGCGGTGCTCCGCCCGGCCGACCTGTGCCGGACTGCTGCAGTGCATGTTTTCGCATTGCCGTTGCGTGCTGATACCGAACACTTCGTGGGCAACGAGTGGCTGTGCCGGCTCGGACGCCGTGCACCCCATCTAGTCAATGTCGGTCGGTGGGAGCTTTTTGACATGCCAGCCGTCGTGTCCGCCCTGGAACGCGGACAACTTAGTGGTGCCGCGATTGATCCTGTGGAGACTAGGCACATGGCTGCGATGTCGAACCTGCTCAGTGCCTCACGCGAGAGTGGGCAGTGCCTCAACTTGCAACTGACCCCCCACCTGGGTGCGATGACAACTTCAACTCAAGACCGCGCCGCGCGGGCCGCCATCACCGCGTTGGATATGCACTGGCCTGTTGTCTTCGCACAGGGAAGGGCCGACTAGCGCCGGGATCAGCGATTTGGACACCTA
>JBMOJP010000198.1:0-1916 GCA_049315725.1 Chthoniobacterales bacterium
CATCCAACCGAGCACTTCAGAAACTCCATACCATGACCGCAGTTATCCAAGGTTCCAACCTCATCATCACCCTGCCGCTCCAGACCCCGCGCCCCAGCGCCAGCGGCAAGACCCTCGTGGTCGCCACCTCCGGCGGCAATATGTCCACCACCGCCCGCGTGGCCGACAAAAACGTGACCATCGGAGTCAACGCCTACATCAAGCCGTAACCCCTTCGCGGAAAGCGCCACTCAGTCAGGGCGCAAGACGCAACCTTGGGGACAGGTAAAAAAGCCCCATTTCTCCTTTATGAAAACCATCCGCATCGCCCTCCACCTGGCCGTCCTGCTCGTCAAGCCGTCCACGTGGAAATTCCAACTCGCCGGGATCTACCGCGAGCTGCACTGACATGATCGCCGTCCGCATCCCCTCGCCTTCGGTCTTTACGCTTCGCGGCGTCTTGACCGAGCGCGTTTGCCATCTCTGGCCCCTGCGGCACAGCGATAATCGCAACCTGCGCGACTACGCCAAATCCACCATCCGACAATTCATCACCATCCTTCGTCAAATCTCATGAAAATCCACCCACCCCGCCCCCGCACCAACCTCCTGCCCCGCAAGCGCCGTCCCTACACTCCGCTCACTTGGCAGCCCTTCCGCATCCTTCTGACCTCGGACTCGCTTCTCGCCGCTCGGCCATGAGTCGCCGTCTGCCGCCCGCCCCTGCCGTGCGCGAGTCCTATGGCGACAACATCTGGCCCGCCGATGTTTATATGCGCCTCTGGCAGCCGGCGCCACCCCGACGCCTCAACTGGCTCGGACGCTGGCTCCGACAGAGGCGCATCGCCCAGCGGTCCGTGCAAATCCTTTTTTCAGCCTTATGAACGTCTATATCACCCGCTATGCCAAATCCCGCTACTGGGCCGTCTATCACAACGACAAATTGTTAGCCGTCACGCTTTATAAGCGCGGGGCCAACGCCATCGTCCAAGTGCTGTTGGCTCTGGGCTGCACGCTTGAGTATGAACCCGCCGAACTCCCCAGTGGCACGTATTAGGGTGACCCGTCTCATGCGCGACAGCCTCTTGCCGCTGATCGTCGAGGATGAAGGACAAATTTCCTCGGGGCCGCGCCGCCTCACTATCCGGCAACTCAAAGCCGTCTTGGACTACCAAGGCTTCTACAGTGCCGTCCGATACCGCTACTACCCTGTCAGCACTCTCCAAGGCTACTTCCTTGGCTGGCGGAGGGAAGACCGCGTTTTCGGAGCGTAGGTCACGCCTTTCAGGTTGACTCCCGACTTTTGTAAGTCCGTCCGCGTTCGCGGGCTTATCCCACATCAGAACGTATTAGAACCACATCCCACATGATCGACACCATCGCCTCCAAGGTGCTCGTGGTCAAACCAACCATCAGCATGGTTGGCAAATCCGTGACCGACGAAACCCTGACCCACGAGGTGCAGTCTGAACATAGCATTGGCCGCGACGGCGGGGCATGGGTCAAGAAGCTCTATCCGTCCCACGACGGGCAGCCTTCGGCCCTTGCCGCCATCCAGTCCATTGTCTCCCAAGCACGCAAGTTCCACGGATTGCACACCCTGCGCTCCTCCTTCGGCGACTTGCTGCCTTCGGTCGCTTACTCCGACTACACCACCCGAATGGAAGAATACCGCGCGAAATATGACGCCGAAGCCGACTACTTCAGCCTCAAGTTTCCCGAAACCCTTGCCAACTGCCGCGAAGTGCTCAACGGATCCTTCGACCGCAATAACTACCCGAGCGAATACAACGTCCGCTCGCGTTTCACCTTCACCTTGGCGACCTCCCCGCTGCCCCGCAGCAGCGATATGCTGGTCAAATACCTCGGCGAAGAACAGACCGCCGCCGTCCAAGCCAACCTCGGCCACCGCAGTCAGCGCGTAACCGAGCGTTACG
>JBMOJP010000017.1:0-33379 GCA_049315725.1 Chthoniobacterales bacterium
TGCACCCGCCCGGGCGCGGCGGATAGGTCGGATTTTGCGTGCCAGGCAGGACGCCACGAGAAGCCAGACATGCTCGCGGTTGGGCCCAGTTGGCCGAAAACGTCAAGCAAGCCGTCCGGGCGTAGGGCCGCACATGATGCGGCCGTGGGGTGAAACTAAACCAACTGGTGGCTCTCGGGCTGGAGGACGACTTCGGCCAGCACGAGGTGCGGGGGGGTGTCGATGGCTTGCAGGATGAGTTCAGCGGCCGTGGCCAGAGGAATCATTTTGTCGCGCTGCACGGCCATGTTGATTTCGTTCCAGAACGGCGAATCGACGCCGCCGAGGAAGAAGAGGCAGAAACGGATGCCGCTGCGCTGGTATTCCTGGGCGAAAGTCTTGATCAGTCCGGTCACACCGAACTTGCTCGCGATGTAGGCCGCGGCGTTTTTCATGACGGCTTTGCCGAGAATTCCCGGCAAGGTGATGAAGAGGCCGTGCTTTTGCGCGGCCATGACTTTGCAGGCGGCTTGCGCGACAAGGAAGGTGCCGCGCAGGTTGGTGTTCACGATCTTGCTGAATTCGGCGTCGGTCGTGTCGGCGGCAGGTTTGATCAAACCGATACCGGCACAATGGATGACGCAATCGATCCCGCCCATGGATTCGTTGGCTTTGGTCACGAGCGCTTCGGCGGCGTGGGGTGCGGTCAGGTCGGACGCGATGATTTCGATGGAGGCCGCGCCGGTGCAAGCGGCGGAGACTTCGGCGAGCTTGGCTTCAGAGCGGCCGCTGAGGGTGAGTCTGGCTCCGCGGGCGGCGAGGCGGAGGGCGACTTCGCGTCCGATTCCGCTGGAGGCGCCGGTGATGAGGAATTTGTCCATGACAATGTTACGTGCGCAGTTCTTCTTTTGGTTGTAGCGACGGACTATGTCCGTCGGTGGCTGAGAGAGGAAAGGTTCCGACGGTCATAGACCGCCGCTACAAAAGCCGACGAATTACGAATCCTGCAGCTTGAGCTTCGTCAGGATGCCGAAGTCTTCGAGCGTGGTGGTGTCGCCTTTGACGTCTTTGCCGCTGGCAATTTCTTTGAGGATGCGACGCATGATTTTGCCGCTGCGGGTTTTGGGCAGGGCCTCCGCGAAGTGGATGTCGTCCGGCTTGGCAATGGCCCCGATGGCCGTGCCCACATGTTTGCGCAGTTTTTCCCTCAAGTCGGCGCTGGGCTTCTCGCCGCCCTTGAGGGTGACGAAGACCACCACGGCCTGCCCCTTGATTTCATCCGGCCGTCCCACGGCGGCGGCCTCGGCCACGGCATGGTGGCTGACCAGCGCGCTTTCGATTTCCGAGGTGCCGAGGCGATGCCCGGCGACGTTGAGCACGTCGTCAATGCGCCCGACGATCCAGAAAAACCCGTCCTTGTCCCGACGGGCTCCATCCCCCGTGAAGTAGAAGCCGGGGATTTCGCTCCAATACGTCTTCTTGTAGCGGGCCCGGTCGCCGTAAATGGTCCGCAGCATCGACGGCCAGGGCTTGCGCACGACGAGTTTGCCGCCCTCGTTCGGCCCGACTTCCTTGCCGTTGTCGTCCACCACGGCCGCATCAATACCGAAGAACGGCAGGGTGGCGGTGCCGGGCTTGACCGGGGTGGCGCCGGGCAGGGGCGCAATCATGATCGCGCCGGTCTCGGTCTGCCACCACGTGTCCACGATCGGGCAGCGCCCTCCGCCGATCTTGCGGTGATACCACATCCAGGCCTCCGGGTTGATCGGTTCGCCGACCGTGCCGAGGAGGCGGAGGGAAGAAAGATCGTGTTTGTCCACCCACTCATCGCCCCATTTGATGAAGGCGCGGATGGCGGTCGGGGCGGTGTAGAAAACGGTCACCCCGTAATCCTCGATGATGCGCCAAAAGCGGTCCGGATCGGGCCAGTTCGGGGCTCCTTCATACATGAGGCAGGTGGCGCCGTTGGCCAGCGGGCCATAGACGAGATAGCTGTGGCCGGTGATCCAACCGACGTCGGCGGTGCACCAGTAGATGTCATCTTCACGCAGATCGAAGATGTATTTCGTCGTGGCATGGGTTCCGGTCAGGTAGCCGCCGGTGGTGTGCAGGATGCCCTTGGGTTTTCCCGTGGACCCGCTGGTGTAGAGGATGAAAAGCGGATGCTCGCTGTCAAAGTGCACGACGGGGCAGTCGGCGTTGACATACTCCAGTTCGCGATGCCACCAGACATCGCGTCCCTCCTGGATGTGGATTTCGTTGTGAGCGCGGCGGAAAACGATGACACGTTTGACCGTCGTCTCCCCTGCGAGGGCGGTATCGACGTTGTGTTTGAGAGGCACGATGGCGCCGCGCCTGTAGCCACCGTCAGCCGTGACCACGCAGGTCGCACCGCAGTCGGCGATGCGGTCGCGGATGCTGTCCGCGCTGAAGCCTCCGAAAATGACCGAGTGCACGGCGCCGAGGCGGGCGCAGGCCAGCATGGCGATGGCGGCTTCCGGAATCAGCGGCATGTAGATGATGACGCGGTCGCCTTTTTTCACGCCGTTGCGTTTGAGCACATTGGCGAAGAGACAGACTTCGCGGTGGAGTTGGCCGTAGGTCAGGGTGCGCTTTTCCCCGGGCTCGCCCTCCCAGATGATCGCGGCCTTGTTGCGCCGCGGGCCCTTGGCGTGCCGGTCGACGCAGTTTTCGGACGCGTTGATCGTTCCACCGTCGAACCACCGGGCGAACGGCGCGTTCCACTTGACGACGGATTTCCATTTGCGTCCCCAGGTCAATTCGGCCGCCTCGGCGGCCCAGAATTTCGCCGGGTTTTTGATCGAGGCCGCATAGATCCGGCGGTAATCGGCCATGCTCTTGATCCGCGCATTCTTGCTGAACTCGCGGGTGGGTTTGACGACCCGGTTTTCGACCAAGCGGGTTTCGATGTTCTGGCTCATGGGGGCGGTGGGAAAGGTGAGAGTGTTAGGGCGGCGGACGCCGGTTCACAACCGAAAAAGCTCCGGCTGAAACCTTGCCACCGGAGCGTTCGGGCTCCCGCCCGCCACGAAACGAAAACGGCCGTCGTAGCGTCCGTTGGCGTGGGCGCGGCAGCAGGCGAGGCAGGCTTCAGCCCGCCGGAAGGGGCGCACGCGGGCAACCTCCCTGCGACAGTGCGGGCAATGGTAGAGGAATTTCTTGGCGACCCGCCGTGGTGCAGCCAGCGGCGCGGTGTGGCAGCGCTTTTCGCCGGGCACGCCAAGATCGCAGCACGCCTGCTGCCACTCCGGTCCGTGGGGTGGCAGGCGGCGTCGGGGATGGCGGGCGTGAGCAACCAGATGGGCGAGTTCGTGGAGAAATGTGCGGGTCAACTCTTCGGGAAAGGCGAGCAATCGTGGATTGAGGAGAATGAGTGACGGCCCCAGGCGGGCGCAGCCGGCGGTGGTGCGCAAGCGGGGATGCCAGCGCAGAGTCAGGCGCAAAGCCAGGCCGGGCAATTGCAACCGGTGCGCCCAGGCGCGAGCCTCGGCCTCCAGTTGGTGCGCGCGGCCCTGCGGATCGGGTGCGCCGGGCCGGGCGGATCGGGCGGGCATGGGTGGCTTAGATGGCGTAGTCCGCCGCCCCGCCCTGCCCGGTCTTGGCCAGGACCCGGATCTTGGCTTCTTCGCAGTGAACGAGGGAGTTTGGTGGCACGCTGTGCAGCAGAAACACATTGCCTCCGATCGTGCTGTTGCGTCCGATCACCGTCTCGCCGCCGAGCACCGTGGCGTTGGGATAAATGGTCACGCCATCCTCCACATTCGGATGGCGCTTTCCGCCCTTCTTCAGGCGGCCGGCCTCGTCTTTTTCGAAGCTCCGCGCTCCGAGGGTCACGCCGTGGTAAAGTTTGACCCGTGAGCCGATGTGGCAGGTTTCGCCGATGACCACACCGGTGCCGTGGTCGATGAAGAAGTGGCTGCCGATGGTGGCGCCCGGGTGAATGTCGATCCCGGTCTGCGCGTGGGCCCATTCCGTCATCATGCGCGGGATCAGCGGCACGCCTTCGACGTAGAGCAGATGAGCCACCCGTTGCACGGCGATGGCCTCGATGAACGGGTAGGACAAAATTATTTCCTCCCGTGTGCGGGCCGAGGGATCACCCTCGTAGGCAGCCTCCACGTCCGTTTGCAGGGTCTGGCGGATGGATGGCAGTTCCTCGAATAATCGTCGCACGCTGTCCGCCGCCTTGGCCCCTGCGGCGGGATCCGACCCCAGGGCCGCGTGAATCATGTGCTGGAGGTCTTCCGCCCACGCTTGCACTCGCTGGCGTGTCGTTTTCGCCAAGTCCAGCTTCTCCACGGCGCCTCCGTCGTGGTAGCCGGGGAAGAGTAATTGCATCAGTTCAAGGCACAGCGTGGCGACCTGCGGTTTGGAGGATAATCCAGGCGCGCCACTTGCGTTCACTCCCCCGTGATCATGGTAAGAGTGCACGAGGCTCTGCGCCCACTTGGCCAACAGTTTATCCATGAACGGGCATTATGCGGCGCGGACCTTTCTCTGTCGAGAAGGCAAAAAATGCCGGGCGGGCGAGGATTATATTGCATTCGTCGGGAGAATAAATACAGTGGGTTCGTTATGATAAATGTTAACACCTCCACCCTGCGCCGTGCTTTGGCTTTGCAGCTTAAAATAGAAACCCTCCAGCGCGAACTGGCGCGCCTTCTGGGGCAGAAGTTTGTGCCCGCGACCGGCGGGTTGCCCGGCGAGGATGCCACCGTGCTTCCCGCGCGCGGCGGTCGCAAGCCAGGCCGCCGAGCCAAGCGACCCAAAGCTCCGAAAGCGGCCAAGCGTGTTTCTGCTTTGAAGGGCAAACCGCGTTCGGTCTCGCCCAGTGGTCCGTTGGGCCCTGCGATCATCAAGGTCATGCAGCGCGCCGGTGGCCCGCTGAATATAGACGCCGTCCTGCAAGGCTTGGCCGACGACAATTACATTTGGAACGTTTCCGATCCGAAGAAGAATTTGGCCGCCCGTATTTACAAGACAAAGGGTGTGCACAAAGTCGCCCCGGGCCTGTTTGACCTCGTCCACCGCGGATAACCAACAACCTCCAACTTATGCGATCAGGGCGGGAAGCGATTCCCGCCCTTTTCTAGTGGTCCAGCGCGGCCCTGAACTTCTCGTGCAGATCGTCCCAGGGCTCGGTGCCGACGGCCACACGCAGCAGATACGGGTTGATTCCGCACGCGCTGGCCCAGTCGAGTTCGTGATAGTGGGCCAACTGCACATAGGGGGAGATCAGGGAGTAAGTGGTGCCGAGGCTGATGCCATGGGAGATGCGGAGCGTTTCATAGATGCGTGGAGAATTTCGCGCCGCATCGTGCGGCAAGAAGGAGAGCACGGCGCCGTAGCCGCCCCCCGGCTTGAGTAGGGCCTCGTAAAACGGCGAGGGATCCAAGCCGGGGTAATAGACTTGGTCGATGGCTGGATGGAACTGCAAAAACTCCGCCAGCTTCTGCGCATTGCTGTTGGCCTCGGCCATGCGTTGAGGAAAGTCCCGCGAGTTTTTTTCCAGCACGGCCAGATCCGGAGCATAGACTGCGTCGCTCGTGCCTCCCGGTCGGTCATGACCGAACAAGCCGTGCGGGTTGGCCGTCAGTGCACCGGCCATGACATCGCCTTCACCGGAGACCGCCTTGGTCAGGCTGGTTGCCACGAGGTCGACATGAGGAAGCACGTCCACGTTGGCAAAGGTGCCGATCGTGTCGTCCACCACCAGCGGGACACCGGCGCTGCTCGCGAGGCGATGGAGTGCGGGCAGATCAGGAACTTGCAGGAGAGGATTGCTGGGGAACTCGCAGAAAATCGCGGCAAACTCCTCGGCCGCCAGCAAATCCGCGAGTCTCGCCAAGTCGTCCGCGTCCCCCTTCGGAAAAAATTCCACGCCGGGGCCAAACTTCTCCAGGATTTTCAGCGTGTCCGTGTAGGGAAATCCGAACATGACCGTGCGGCATCCGGGGCGTCGGGCGGTCGAGGCGCGGAACGCGGCGAAGATCGCGGCCATGCCGCTGGGGTGCAGGCTGACGAGGTTCGGGGGCGCGCCGCTCCAACCAGAGAGACGGCGGCGCACCACCTCCTCAAGGGTCGGATCAGGTGGCGCCAGCCGTCCGTCCTGCAGCCAGTCCTCGGCGGCTCGCGAGGAGAGGATGCGTCCGGCATGCTGCCAATAAGCCCTCGCGCGAGGCTGCATCGTCTGGGGAAAAAAAGTCGCATAAAGCCCGTCTCGCGCCACCACGCGCGAGCCCTCTCCGGCGAACGCGGCGCATTCGTGGGCTGCTTCGGCCGAGGGAAACGGCAGGACATCTTCATCCGGACGGCCCTGGTCGCCGCGCAGCTTGGCCCGCACTTTTTGCACCAGCGGATGGATGAAAAAGCGCGGGTAGCCGGTTTGCATCCGTTCGTGGACCCGTGAATCCTTCTCCTCGTAGCCGATGACATCCTGCCACGCGGGCAGGCAGACCGACACCGCGTGAGGCGAGTCGGGGATGGGCCTGCCGAGGTCTTCCGGGCGGCAGCGCGGATGGTCGTGCAGTCGATGATTCATCGCTGGTCCAAGGCCAGGGCCATGCGCCGCAGCGCCTCGTCGAGCTGCGCCCGCGGGCACCCGAAGTTCAGGCGGAGAAAGCCGGGGGGCGCGCCGAAGGGCACGCCGTCGGACAAACCGACCCCGTGGTCTTCAAAAAACTTTGCCACGTTCGTCTGCCCGAGTCCGCGGGCATCCAACCACGCGAGGTAAGTGGCTTCCACGTGCCAGGTGCGGATGCCGGGGAGCGACGAGGCGACGAATGATTCCACGCGGTCGCGGTTGGCCCGCAAGACCCCGAGCAATTGGTCGCGCCAAGGCCAGCCATGGCGCAGCGCGGCCTCGCAACCGGCGTAGCCAAAGGCGTTGATCTCGGTGATGAGACCGCGCGCCGCCTGCTCAAACGTTCGCCGCGTGGCCGCATCCGGTATGACCATGAAGGCGCAGGCCAGCCCGGCGAGGTTGAAGGTCTTGCTCGGCGCAAACATCGCGACCGTGCGCGGCCCGTCCGGCGCGGAAAACTTGAGTCCGCTGGCGTGCGGGACTTCATCAAGCACGAGGTCGCAGTGAATTTCATCGGAGATGAGCACGAGGTCGTGCCGGCGGCAGAACTCAGCCAGACGGGCCACGTCGGCCGCGGGGAAAACGCGCCCCACGGGATTGTGCGGGTTGCAGAGAATGAAGAGGCGCGTTTGCGGCGTGACCGCGCGGGCCAGCGCGGCGAAGTCCATCTCCCAGACGCCGTCCTTCTCCCGCAGATCGACCTGGCTCAGTTCGATCCCCGCATGGGCCGGGGCGCTGAGGAACGGAGGGTAGACCGGTGTGCAGGTCAGGGCTTGCTCGCCGGGACGGGCGAAGGCACGGCAGGCCACGTTGAGCGCGGGAACGAGTCCGGGGAACCAGACGATTTGGTCGGCGGTGACTTCTGTGCCGTGCTGCGTGGCGAGGTAGGCCATGGCCGCCTCGACCGTCGAGCGGGGTGGAATGGTGTAGCCGAAAACACCATGGGTGGCGCGGGCCTGCAGGGCGGCCACTACCTCCGGCGGCGAAACAAAGTCCATGTCCGCCACCCACATCGGCAGGATGTCGCGTCCGGCGTAGCGCTCCCATTTGAGGCTCCCGGTGGCCCGCCGGTCGGGGCGGCTGGTGAAGTCGTAAATCACAGGAGGTTAGAGAATCGCATTCCGGGAAAGCAGGGCAAGACCGATGCGCAGGAAAAATGGAGGGTGGCGCGCGGGGCGCGGTGGCGGTGATTGCGTGGGACCGGAGTGTCCCACTTCCTTGGGGTCAGCAACGCCCGAGGAGCGAGGCGAGGAACTTTCTTTCGCGTCAGCCGGCCCTGCCGGTTGACAAGGGTGTGCCCTGCCAGTTGCTGATGGTCAGCTTTGCCTTGGTCGCCCAAACCGCGCCGGAGCTGTCGGCGAAGGTGAGCGAGTGCGCCCCGGTGAACGAGCCGAGATCGATATGGTGGAGCTCGCGGTGAGGGTCAGCAAGCCGAGCGTGTCGCTGTCTCCCGCCGTGCCCGCGACGAAGGTGCCCCCGTTGAGGATGAGTCCGGTGCTGTTGCCGATCTGGTTGTTGTCGCCGATGCGACCGCCCGCTGCATAGAAATTCTGATTACTTTGCGCGCAGGCGGCGGCGGAGGGGCCAGAGCATCAGGGCGAGCAAGCCGATTGCCGCAACGTAGCTCGAGGGCTCGGGGATCGCGGTGATGGTGAAGGTGCCGGTGCTGAAGCTGGTCGTGTAGGGGTGGTCGAAGCTAAAGCTGGAGAGCAAGGATAGCCCATTGGCTTCAGATGCGGCGGCGTATTTCAGCTGGTTGTTGAGCGCAAAACCGGAGACCGACACGTTGTAGACCCCCAGGCTTAAGGTCCCGAAGGTGAGGTTTGCCGCCTCGGAGACCCCGCCGAAGTTGAGGAATGAATTTCCGGTCAGCGTGAGGGCTCCGAACGTCTCGCTCACCCCGCTGCCCCGCGTGATCGTGCCGCCGCTCAGGGTGACCGCCGCGCTGTCGTTCACGTTTTCGCCCGAGGAGAGAAGCAGGATCGCCCCGCTGTTGACGGCCACCGGACCGGCAATGGCATCCACGCCCGCTGTCTTGTTGAGGTTCAGCGTGCCGCCGCTGACCGTGGTTGTGCCGCTGTAGGTATTGGCCGAGCCACCCGAGAGGGTCAATGTGCCGGTGCCGGTTTTGGTCAGGCCGCCGGTGTTGGTGATGGCACCGGCGAAGGTCTGCGATCCGTTCTCGGCCACGGTCAATGTCTGGCCGCTGGCAATGCTCACATTGCCGCCGGTCGCGCCGCCGCCCCGCAGAGACCCGATTGTCTCGCTGCTCCGGACCGTGAGGGTGGCGCCGTTCGAATTGGCCAAGATGACCGCCCCCGTGTCGACGATGGCCGCACCGTTGGACACGGTCAAGCCGCCGGCGGCGATCGTCGTCGTGCCGGTGTAGGTATTGGTTCCGCTGAGCAACAATTCCCCGCTGCCGCCGCTGTTTGTTATGGTCAGACTGCCTGCGCCCGAGATCACTCCCGAGTTTTCCGAAAAAGAACCAGACATATCCATCGTGCCATCGCCATTCAATACGTAGTTGTTCGTTACCGGCAAGGAGAAGGAGTATCCGTATATGACGGTGCCGCCATTGCTCAAGGTCACCGTGCCGCTACCGAACGTGCTATTGGAACTGAAATACACGGCTCCCGCATTGATGGTTATCCCGCCGGTCCAGTTAGTATGGCCCCCCAGAGTTCCAAGGTGCCTGTGCCCGCCTTGGTCAGACTGCCGCCGCCACTGAATCCACCATCGTAAATGGTGCTCTGGTTGTTGCCCCCCACATTCAGGGCCACGTTACCGCCTGAGTCATTGGTCAGGGCGATGTTGCCAGACGACCCCAAACCGCCGAGGTTCGCATTGGTCAGCGATCCGAAGCGAAGAATCCCGAGTAAGTCTATAAGCACTGTGCTTCCGCTCAAGGCGTTGGCGTTGCCCAAGGAGAGCCCCCCGATGAAGATCCTCGTGTCGCCGGTGAATGTATTGGCGTTATTGAGGGTCCATGTTCCGCTGCCTTGCTTGGTCAGCCCGCCGGTGCCGCTGACGACCCCGGAGATCGTGCTCGAGGTTCCGGATCCTTGCAATGTGAGGGTGCGGTTGCTGACGTTGACGGCACTGTCGATGGCGAGGGCACCGTTGTTCGCATTGAAGGTGGCGTTGGCGCCCAAGGCAAGCTGCAGCCCGCTGGCGCTGAAGGTCTGGGTGTTGGCGGAGTTGTTGACGATGCCGCCACCGCCCAGAGTTAAAGTCTGCGTGCCACCTGAACCGGTGAAGGTCCAGGCCGCGGTGCCGGGGTTAAACTGCAGGCGATTGATGCTGCGGTCGGCCGTGAACACAGGATTGTTGGTGACCGTGGCATTAGCGAAGGCACCGATATCCGAGGTGGTGTTATTCACCGGGGCGGTTCCGCCGAGCCAGTTGGTGCCGGTGGCGAAGTCCGAGCCGGCATTGCCCCACGCGATGTTGGCCGCGTTCGCCTGCACGGCGGTGAGCAGAGCGAAAGAAATGATGGGAAGAATACGGCGTAGGTAAGAGATGAGCGGTAGTTTCTTGCGGTTCTCTACATCCCTGGGCTCAGCGGCCGAGGCCCGAGGGAGTGATTGTGTGGCGAGGATGAGTGTTTTTTTCATTGGCTGTGGTTCGCTTTGTTTGCGGTTTTTCCTGCGTTGCATCCGGAGAGCGTCCGTAATCCGATTTTCGGTAGAGCCTATCGGATAGTTCTGCTTTCCTTTCTCGATTGAAGATTCAACCAGTCGGTCGTCTGACCGGCAGCATGATCACCCCGGCGCTCCGCCCTGACTATGGGGTGAACACCCCATGCTCTTACCGCCTTCACGACCTGAGAGTTTGGAACGAAAAGCACCCAACATCATGAACATCGAAGACACGCGCGGTTGTCGGTGCCGGAGCGCCTGACCTTGCAACCGTGGTCATCCCGGGGAACTCCTCCTATGATCGCAAAGACCGGTGCCACCACCATCGTCGCCTTGCAAAAGTCGGGCGGCATCGTGTGGATGGTCCGCGAGACCCTCTCCGGAGTGATTGGGCGAATCGCGCAAGGGCGGCCTCCGTTTCGCCTGAATCATCTCTTCCGAAAGACCAACCGCGTCGGGCCGGGTTCCATTCCCATGGTGGTCATGCTTTCCGTTTTTCTCGGCCTGACCATGGCCCTGCTCACGGGCTACCAGTTGAGAATCTTTGGCCTGGTCACGCTGGTGCCGGCGCGGTCGGGGCCGGTTGAAAAATGTTAGGTCACAGCAGGGCAGAGAATCGCATTCCGGGAAAGCAGGGCAAGACCGATGCGCGGGAAAATGAGGGGTGGCGCGCGGAGCGCGGTGGCTCTGAACGGGTGGGACGGGGGCGTCCCACCTCCTTGGGGAGGCACAAGGAGATGGCCCGCCCCCGGGCCATTTGGAAGGAGGGATCGGAATGCCCGCTCTTCAGCGCGCCGGGGCGCAATCGAGCATCTTGCTGTCTGTCAGGTCCTTGATGACCGTGCAAAGGTAGACCGGTTCGTCGCGGTGGGCGCGGTATTTGGTGATCTCCTTTTTCTCGACGACCTGAAACCCGAAGCGCGCAAAGACTGCCGCGCCGCGTCGCTCCTCGAAGGTGACGACCTGGCCGAAGACCTGCGGCACGCCGCGGGCGCGCAGGTAGTCGAGGTAGGTGTTCATGAGCTTGCGGGAATGCGCCAGTCCCTGGGCCTCGGGTAGGATGTTGAAATGGAAATGCGCGCTGCGGCGCGGGGCCTTCGGCACCTCGCGCCAGGAATTGCGCAGAACCCACCCGATGAAATCGCGGGTCGGGCGGGCGTAGGACGCGTATTTGGCCATGCCCCGGGCGAAGAGGTTGAGGTTGTTGAAGAAGTTGAAAAACTGCTGCCGCATCGGCCGGTAGGAACCGAGCAGGTAGCCCTTGACCACGCCATCCTGCTCAAGCACGAACGAGGAGGCTGGTTCCCAATCGGTGTAATACTTCGTGAGGTAGTCGGCAAACAGCTCGCGGTCTTCGAAGACCGGGTCGATGCGGCCGCCGAGGTAGCCGGTTTCGCAGCACAGATGCCGGACGAGGGCGCGATCGGACGTTCGGTAGGGTCTGACGATAACCTCGGGGGACATGAGCGAGAGGATTACTTGCGGGCCACCCCGGCGTAAACGGCAAAAAGCCGCGTGAAGACGCGGTCCCAGCCGTAAAACTTTTTCACTCGGGCGGCTGCTTCGGCGCCCTCGGCGGCCAGATCACGCCGGGCCATGGTGCGGATGGCCTCGGCCAGGGCCTCCGGGGTGTTGTCCGCGGCCCAGTGCTGCTGGTCGGTGAAAATAATGCGGTCCATGTAGCTGCCGCGGATGCCGACCACGGGCGTGCCGCTGGCCTGGCTCTCGAGGGCGACGAGGCCGAAGGTTTCGTGCACGCCGGGGTGAACGAAGAGGTCGGCCGCGCGGTAAAGCCGGGCCAACTGACGTCCGTCGCCCTGGTAGGGCAGCCAATGGGCCTGCGGGCATTCTTCGCGCAAATCCGCCAGGTAGCGCCGCTCCGGACCGTCGCCCGTGACCAGCAGGGTGTAGCGCGGCCCACCCCGGTCACGCGCCAATCGGCGGAAGGCGTCGAACATCGTCCGCACATTTTTCTCCGGCGAAAGGCGGCCGACGTAGAGCAGGAGCAGGTCGTCCGCCGGAATGTCGAGGGCGCGCCGGACCTCGGCGCTCTCGGCTGGTGATTCGCGCGGATGGAACAGCTCGGTGTCGACGCCGAGTTCGCCGGCCCTTGTATTCTGCACGCCCCAGTCCCGGAGCAACCGCGCCAGGGCGGGCGAGGGGACGATGGTCACGGCAAAGCGGTTGTAAAGTTCGCGCACGTAACGCCGGGCCACGTCGCGGGTGATCTCAACGGCGATGGGACCGAAAAACTTGTGCACCGTGCGCAGGTAAGCCTCGGGAAAATGCGAATGGTAAAACGCGACCACCGGGATGCCGAGGGCGTCGCCCGAGGCGAGCGCTTTCCATGCGACCTGGTAGGGATCGCCCGACTCGATGACGTCCGGCCGCTCCTGCTCG
Organism: Chthoniobacterales bacterium; assembly: GCA_049315725.1. Taxonomy (GTDB): domain Bacteria; phylum Verrucomicrobiota; class Verrucomicrobiia; order Chthoniobacterales; family JACTMZ01; genus JACTMZ01. Next base: position 12,625 of record JBMOJP010000017.1, read on the forward strand.
AGGATTTCCTCCACCGCGGTGAGGTTGAGCAACGCGCGGTAGCGGGCCGTGCGGGAGACGAGCGGGGAGCGGATGGTGTAAATGCGCGACAGGCCGTCCTCGCGGCAGGCCGTGCGGCTGCCGGGGATGATGAGGACATGCCGGTCGTCCGGACGGGCCCGGCGCATCCAGGCGATTTTTTCCGAGATATAGCGTTTCACCCCGCCGCTGACTGGCGAGTAGAACTGGGTGAGGTCGCAGATTTTCATGGGGGGCGGCTTGACTTAGCCGTGACGAGGCAGAGCCGACGGCGAGGGAAGGACGGCAGGAGAGGTCAGCGCGCTGCGATGGCGATGCACGATTCCGTGAGAGGGTTGGTGCGCGGCCGGCGAGCGCGGTGGCGGTGATCGTGTGGGACGAGGGCGTCCCACCTCCTTGGGGCGGGGATTCATCACTCGCGGGCGGCGAGGTAGCGTTCGGCTTCGATGGCCGCGGCGCAGCCCTGCCCGGCGGCGGTGATGGCCTGACGGTAAACGTGGTCGGCCACGTCGCCCGCGGCAAAGACACCGGGGACATTGGTTTGTGTGCCGGAGTGCTGGAGGAGGTAGCCGTTTTCATCCAGATCCAACTGGCCGCGGAACGGTGCGGTGTTGGGCGTGTGGCCGATCGCCACGAAGACACACTTGACCGCGAGTTCCTCGCGGGTGCCGGTCGTGGTGTCCTCTAAAACAATTCCGCGCACATGGCCGGCGTCGTCGGTCAGGTAGGCCACGGGGATGCGGTTCCAGAGCGGTTTGACCTTGGGGTTCGCGAGGGCGCGCTCGGCCATGATTTTCGACGCACGAAGCGTGTCCCGGCGGTGGATGAGGTAAACCTGCGAGGCGAAGCGGGTGAGGAAAGTGGCCTCCTCGCAGGCCGAGTCGCCGCCGCCGATGACGCAGACCGGCACGTCGCGGTAGAACGCGCCATCGCAGGTCGCGCAGGAGGTGAGGCCGTGGCCGACCAGTTTTTTTTCGCCCTCCAGCCCGGGCCAACGGGCCGCGGCGCCGCTCGCGATGATGAGCGTTTCCGTCTCCATCCACTGGCCATCCACCTTGATTCGGTGGTGGCTGGGGCCCGGTTCGAACTCCTCGACGGTGGCGTATTGAAAGCGGGCCCCGAATTTTTCGGCCTGCGCGTGCATGGCCATGATCAAGTCGGGCCCGTCGATGCCGTCGGGAAACCCGGGAAAATTTTCCACCGCAGTGGTGGTGGTGAGCTGTCCGCCGGGCTGGCGTCCCTCGAGGACGAGGGGGGCGAGTTGGGCGCGGGCCGTGTAAATGGCCGCAGTGAGTCCGGCGCAGCCGGTGCCGATGATGATGACTTTCTCCATGGGGCGGGGAGTTTACGCGAGGGGCGGTGGCGGGGCCAAGCTCCAGAGAGTTGAAGGTTGAGAGAAGGGCTTAACCAAGAATGGCGCGCAACTCGCGTTCCAACTCGGCAAAGCGCTCGTCGCTCAAGACCGAGACGCGCGAGCAGGATTCGAGATCGTCGTCCACTTGGGCCCACGAGCGGCAGCCGCCGAAGGATTTCTGCCATGCGACCTGCTGCGGTGGGTCGAGGCGGTAAACCCGGAGCAGGGCAACCTGCACGCCCGGCTGTGGTTGTTGGCTGAAACGCGCTTCAACTTCAGCGGGCGAGAGAATGTGAAAAGCCTGAAGCCGGGGAAGGATGGACAGGTCGGTCACAATCTTGTGCCAGACCAGGGTCGCGGCGTGGCGGATCTCGACGAACTCCCGCTCGCCCTTCGCGCCCGCCTCCCGGGCGGCAAAGTCGAAATCGGGGACCACGCGCTCGGCCTGCTGATGAAAAAACGTGGGCAGGAGGACGAACTCCTCGCGGTCGAACTTCAGCCCTCCGCGGCCCTCGGCGATGCCGCCTTTGCGCACGACGATCACCTGACGCCCGGAGCCAAGCGCCTCGCAGACCACATCCCATTCCTTCAATGCAGAGAGCACGGGCTGAATCATAGGCGCGCGGCCGGAAGGTGAAAAGCCGCAAGGGCTGCGCGGAAAGCCATCGCTTCGGGCGGCGGCGCTGGATAAACTTGCCGTCCGCCCCCTCACACCCAGCCATGAGCGACACGATCAAGTATCTTCTTTCCGAAAAAGATCTTCCCGAAGCCTGGTATAACATCGTCGCCGACCTGCCCTCGCCGCCGGCACCCTTCCTCCACCCGGGCACCCATCAACCGCTCGGCCCGGCCGACCTGGCCCCGCTGTTTCCCGAGGCGCTGATCGCCCAGGAGATGTCCACGGAAAAGCAGGTGGAGATTCCCGGCGAGGTCCGTCAAATCCTGCGCCAATGGCGTCCGTCCCCGCTCTTCCGCGCCCGTCGCCTCGAGCGCGCCCTGCAAACCCCGGCGAAGATTTACTACAAATACGAGGGCGTCAGCCCGGCCGGCTCGCACAAGCCGAACACGGCCGTCCCGCAGGCTTATTACAACAAGCAGGAGGGCGTGAAGCGGCTGGTGACCGAAACCGGGGCGGGCCAATGGGGCTCGTCGCTCGCGTTGGCCTGCAACTTTTTCGGCCTCGAATGCAAAGTCTTCATGGTCCGCGTGAGCTACGACCAGAAGCCCTACCGCCGTGCACTCATCGAGACCTACGGGGCGGAAGTCGTGGCCAGTCCGAGCGATGTGACCGATTACGGTCGGTCCGTGCGGGCGGCGGATCCCGCCTGCCGGGGCTCCCTTGGCATCGCCATTTCCGAGGCGGTCGAAGTGGCCGCCAAGGATTCTGCCACGAAATACGCCCTCGGCAGCGTCCTTAACCACGTCCTGCTCCACCAGACGGTCATCGGGCTCGAGTCCATGCAGCAGATGGCCATGGCCGGTGATGAGCCCGACCTGGTCATCGGGTGCACGGGAGGTGGCTCGAATTTTGCCGGCCTCGCCTTTCCCTACCTCGGCCGCAAGCTGCGCGGCGAGCGCGACTGCCGCATCATCGCGGTCGAGCCGGCGGCCTGCCCATCGCTGACCCGCGGGCGTTTCGCCTATGATTTTGGCGACACGGCCAAAATGACCCCGCTGGTCAAAATGCACACTCTGGGCAGCAGTTTCATCCCGCCCGGATTCCACAGCGGCGGCCTGCGCTACCACGGCATGGCCCCGCTGGTCAGTCACGTGGTCAACGCAGGCTACGCCGAGGCCCGCAGTGTCCAGCAGCTCGACTGCTTCGCCGCCGGGGTGCTCTTCGCCCGCAGCGAGGGCATTCTCCCCGCGCCCGAGGCCAACCACGCGGTGGCGGCCGCGGTGGCGGAGGCCGTGCTTTGCCGCGAAGAGAACACATCGCGCACCATCCTCTTCAATCTTTGCGGCCACGGCCACTTCGACATGACCGCCTACACCGACTACCTCGCGGGTAAGTTGCAGAACTACGAATACCCCGAGGAAGAAATTGCCCTCGCCCTGGCCGGTCTGCCGCAGGGGGTCTAAGCCGGAACGATGCAGTGTAAAATGGGGAGCCCACGCGCCCTGTCATGCGCTCCCCGGTAATCCCTGCCCTCCAACTGCATGGTTCCGGCTCAGACCAAAGTCCCCTTGCTCTTGGACTTTTCGGATCGCCCACCCGCTTTCTCCGGCCTCGTGAGCGGCCCGCTGGGCCAGCGGGCCCTTCCAGGGGTCAAACATCGCTGAAGTCCATCAGCTGCGGGCGCTTGGTCTGATATGGTTTCCGGCTTGACCTGACCGCCTCCATCCAGCACTTAAAGCGGGCTGGCGGTGCTTTGCTTTCGTCAGGCTTCAACCATCCAAACATGACCTTCCGCGTTTTTTCCGCCTTGTTGCTCGTCCTCGCCCTTTCCACCGGCCTCCGCGCGCAGACTGCCCCACCCGCCGGCCCCACCGTCCGGTCGATTGTGCTCAACTACGTCGGACCCGAGACGATCAGTCGCGAGCGCGTCATGGCCAACCTCAAAACCAAGGTCGGTGACACCTACTCCGAGCGTGCGGCTGAGGAAGATGTCCGCGCCATCTTTGCCACCGGCGACGTTTCCAACGTGCGCATTTTCGCCGAACCCGAGGCTGATGGCGTCCGCGTTATCGTTCTGCTGCAAGGCCGGGCCGTCGTGACGGAGATTCTGGTCGAGGGCTCCGAGTCGATCTCGGCCGGGCGCCTGCGCAAGGAGCTGACCTACAAGGTGGGTGACCGGCTGAACGAGGAGCAGATCGAGGTGTCGCGCCAGGCCATGGTGGAACTCTACCAGGACCGCAACTTCAGCGGCGTGGATATCGTCACCCGCGTGGACACGAACGAGCGCACCGGCGATTCGCGTGTCGTTTACACCGTCAACGAGGGCGGCAAGGAAGTGGTCAAGCGCATTGATTTTGTCGGGAACAACGCCGTCGAGGCCAAGGACCTGCGCAAGGCGATGAAGACCAAGACGAAGAACCTTCTGTCTATCTTCAATAAAAGCGGCCGCCTCGTGCCCGCGCAGTTGCAGGAAGACCGCAACGCCATCCGGTTGGTCTACCAGAACCGCGGCTTTGCCGACGTCCAAGTCACCGATGTGCAGTCCAATCCGGTCGGCGGCGACGGGGTCGAACTCATTTTCACGATCAAGGAGGGCGTGCAATACAGCGTCAACGCTCTGCGTTTGGACGGAGTCAACGTGACCTCGCCCGAGGATCTCAAGGCCCAGTTGGCCATGGTGGACGGCTCGCTCTACACCCCGGATGGACTGGGGGGCGACATCAAGAAGATTCAAGAATTCTACGGCACGCAGGGATACATTGATTCCTCCATTGTTCCGGAAATTTCCCCCGCCGGATCCGGACGGGTCAACGTGACTTACCGGATTGACGAGGGCAACCAAGCCTACCTCAACCTGGTCAATATCCAGGGCAACACCCGGACGAAGGACAACGTGATCCGTCGCGAATTGGCCGTCTCACCGGGCGATATCTACGACACTGTGCTGGTCGATGCCAGCCGCCAGCGCCTCGAAAATCTCAACTACTTCTCCCAGGTGCAGACCGTGCCGACCGACACGATGATTCCCGGCCGCAAGGATCTCAACGTCATCGTCGAGGAGAAGCGGACCGGTTCGTTCAACTTCGGTGTGGGCTTCAGCACGATCGACAACCTCGTTGGCTTTGCTGAAGTGCAGCAGACCAATTTTGACCTCTTCGGCTGGCCCAACTTCACCGGGGGCGGTCAACGTCTCCGCATCCGCGGGCAATATGGTGTCGAGCGCGCCGATGCCAGCATCTCGTTCACCGAGCCGTGGTTCCTTGGCTACCAGCTGTCCTTCGGCACGGAACTTTATTACCGCAACGCGGAATTCCTTAGCCCCTATTACAACCAGTCGAACTACGGCGCCGCCTTCCAGTTGCGCAAGCCCATCACGGACTTCATTGCCGCCAATGTGGAATACCGGATCGAGGGCATCAAAATTTACGATATCTCGACCGACGTCCGTCAGATCACGTCCCAGGAGGGCACCTACCTCCGCAATGCCATCAGCGGCGGGCTGACCTTCGACAACCGCGACAACCTCTTCCTCACCCGCAAGGGAACCTACGTCAATTTGGTCGGCTATCTGGCCAATGTGACCGGCGAGCAGTCGGTCGGCAACTACGGCATCTCCCTCGAGGGCAGCCAGTATTTTTCGCTCCCCTGGGATATGATCTTCCTGGCCAAGGGCCAGTTGGCCACGGCGGATACGGTCAGCGGCGGAGCGAATCTCCGCGATATCAGCAACGTGCCCATCTTCGACCGGCTCTGGCTCGGCGGTGCCAACAATCTGCGCGGCTTCCTCTACCGCGAGGTTGGTCCGAACAAGGACGGCGTTTACTATGGCGGCAACTCCATGGGCTTCGGCACACTCGAACTCACCTTCCCGATCATCACCCGCGTCCGCGGCGCCTTCTTTGTCGATGCCGGCTTTGTCAACGTCAACTCATGGGACTTCAACTCGGCCGCCTACAACTCGGATTACGGGTTTGGCGTCCGCCTCGACCTGCCCATCGGTCCCATCCGCATCGACTACGGCATCCCCCTCACCAGCGACCAATACAACGGTGGTTCCGGGCAGATTCAGTTCAACATTGGCTACCAATTTTGAACGCCGGCGGCCTCGCGCCGTCTCATCTAAAGGCTTTACTTGAGCCTCTCAACCATCATCATCATCATCTACCATACATGAAAAGATCACTCATCACCCTCACTGTGGCCGCGGCATTTTGCTCGGTCGCCGCATCCTCGTCCTTCGCCCAGATGAAAGTCGGCATTGTGGACATGAACAAAGTGTTCACCAGCTACTACAAGACCAAGGATGCCGAGGCGCGGCTCAACGACGCCCGGGCCCAAGCCAAGACCGACCTTGACGGCCGCCTCGAGACCCTTAAGGCGAACATGGAGACGATCAACAAGCTCGAGGCCGACGCCAAGAAGCCCGAGTTGTCCCCCGACAAACAGGCTGCCGCGGTCAAGACCCGCGATGAAAAGATCAACGAGGTTCGCAATCTCGACCGCGAGATCGGCGAGTTCCGGCAGACCCGCGAACGCCAACTGCAGGAGCAGTTCATGCGCATGCGTGGCGATATCGTCCAGGACATCATGAAGATCGTGGAGAGCCGCGTGAAATCCGAAGGCTTTGACCTCGTCTTTGACAAATCCGGCCAGGGCATCAGTCAGGTTCCGGTTGTGCTTTACTCCGCCCCGGCGATGGACTTCAGCGACAGCGTTGTCACCGAGCTGAACAAGTCCGCGCCCGCTGCCGCCAAGAAGAAGGAGTAAATTCGACTCACCCAGCCGGCTCAAGCCGGCCGAGGCCAGCACGAATGTCGACCCTCACTGAACTCGCCGCCCTTGTGGGCGGCGATTTCCCTTCCGAGCATGGCGGCCTGGCCATCACCGGGCCGGCCGCTCTGGCCGATGCCCGCCCGGGGGAGATCGCCTTTTTCGGGCATCCGCGCTACGCCTCCGATCTCCGCACCACCGCCGCCTCGGCCGTTTTGGTCGCGCGGGATTTCTCCGGCGAAACCGCCGCGATCTGCGTGCGGGTGGACAATCCATCGGCCGCCTTCACCCTCGTCACGCAGCAGTTCCTGCCCGCGGCCGAGCGGCCCGCCCCCGGGGTCCATGCCTCCGCCGTGGTGTCGGCGTCTGCTTCGGTTTCGCCCCAAGCCTGCGTGCAGGCCCAGGCGGTGATCGAGGACGGGGCGATGATCGGCCCAGGCTCAGTCGTCGGCGCGGGGTGCTTCGTCGGCCGCGGTGCGGTCATTGGTGCTGATTGCTTTTTCCATCCGCATGTCGTCATTCGCGAAGGCTGCGTGGTCGGCGACCGCGTGATCCTGCACAGCGGGGTCGTTCTCGGGGCGGATGGATTCGGCTATGACACCCGGGATGGGCGTCACCATAAGATCCCGCAGAGTGGCCATGTTGTGGTCGAAAATGATGTGGAAATCGGGGCCAACACCACGGTGGACCGGGCGCGCTTCGGCCGAACGGTCATCGGCGAGGGGACAAAAATCGACAACCAGGTCATGATCGCCCACAACGTGGTCATCGGCCGCCATTGCATCATTTGCGCCCAAGTCGGCATCTCCGGGAGCACCCGCGTGGGGAATTACGTCGTGCTGGCCGGTCAGGTCGGGGTCGTGGGCCACATCACCATCGGGGACGGCGCCATCATCGGCGCGCAAGCCGGCGTGAGCAACAACATCGAACCCAAGGCGCTTCTCGTCGGCAGCCCGCCCCGCCCGATCGGCGAATGGAAGCGCACCGTCGTGCGCATCGACCGCCTCGGGCAGCTTTACGACCGGGTCAAGAAGCTCGAAACGAAGGTCGGATCGGATTGATGCTCCTGGTGTTCACCACGTTTTCCGATGGGGAGAGCGCGGCTCCCGTCGTCCGACAACTCTTGGAGGAAAAGCTCATCGCCTGCGCAACGATCCTCCCCGGGGCCCGCTCGCTTTATGCGTGGGAGGGCAAAATCGAGGACACCACCGAGGTCTTGGTTCTCCTCAAAACGCTGGGACCGCTGTATGCGAAGCTGGAAAAACGCCTCACCCAGCTGCATCCCTACGATACGCCCGAAATCGTCGCGCTCGAGGCCGGTGCCGTGGCCAAGCCTTACGCCGCGTGGGTGGCCGCGAATCTCGCTGCGCCGTGAATCATCATCGCCAGCATGGCGGCCCATCCCAATCTCACCGGTAGCTCTGCCTCACCGTGGCCTTGAACATCCCAACCCGGGTCTGCTTGAGGCGGAGTCCGGCGCGCCTCTTCGCCGCCATGCTCATGGTCACGGCGCTCTCTGCTGCGGCCGCTGACTATGCCCTGATCTACAACGGTCCTGTCGCCGCCGAGGATTGCCCCGAAGCGGTGGCTGCCGTGGCTCGGGAGGCTGGTCTCCCCGTGAAGTATGTTTCCAATCTCCGCAAGCTGCCGTCCCTGCTCGACCACGCCGCCGTTTTCATCATTGGCGGCACCGAGGACGATCTCGATCCCCTGATCAAAGACTTCAGTCCTTCGATCACCCAAGCTCTGCAGGAATATGTGCGCAAAGGCGGGCGCTATCTCGGGATCTGTGGCGGAGCCTACATGGCCGGAACCGGCTACAAAGAAAATGGCCGCCACGTTTCCTTGCTCAATCTCATCCCGGCCGAGCCTCATGAGTTCGATGAGGGAAACTATGCCGAGCAAATCATCCCGGTCCGCTGGCAGTGCGTAACGTATCCGATGTATTTCCAAGCGGGTCCTGCTTTTGCCCTGACACCCCGCTCCCGCGGCGCCCGGGTCATGGCCAAGTATGCCGATGGGCAGATCGCCGCTCTCATCTGTTTCTACGGCCGGGGCAGGGTGGCCGTGATCGGTCCGCATCCCGAAGCCCCCCCTGACTGGGTTGAGGGAATGGGTCAGGCCGAACTCTGGGTGTCCACCCGTCATTTGCTCGTCGCGTTGGTGCGGGAACTGTTGGCCGGGGGGCAGACGACGGCGGGCAACATTGCGCCTGACCGCCCGCTCCTGGCACGATAACATCGCCGTATGACCATCCTCGATCGCATCCTGCCCGACGTCCGTCGGGAGTTGGACGAGGCACAGGCGGCTGTGTCGCTGGCCGAACTCCGGCGTCGCGTAAAGGATGCCCCGGCCCCGCGCGATTTTGCCGGAGCATTGGCCGCCGACGGCTTCGGGCTCATCGCCGAGATCAAACATCGTTCGCCCAGCATGGGTGACATGCGGGCGGGAAATGTCCTCGCCGCCGCGGCGGCCTATGAGGCCTCACCCGTCGTGCGCGCCGTTTCGGTGCTGACCCACCGGACGCATTTCGGCACCGGGCTGGACGAACTCACCGCAGTCGCGGCGGCCTCGACCAAGCCGGTGCTGCGCAAGGATTTCATCCTCGATCCGTATCAAATCTACGCCGCCCGCGCCGCGGGTGCGGATGCCGTGTTGCTCATGGCCAACGTTCTCTCCGCCATTCAGCTGCGCGAGTTGCATGCCCTCGTTCTTGATCTCGGCATGGAGTCACTCTTTGAGGTTCACGAGGCCGACGAGATTGAGGCGTTGCCGGCGGGGGCCCGCGTCGTTGGGATCAACAGCCGCAAGTTCAAGTCTCGCGAGGGATTTGTCGGTGCGGGAGAAAGTGCGGACAAGGATTTCACCCTCGATTTTGAGGCTTTCGAGCTGGCGGAGCAACTGCCGCCCGGCTGCGTGCGCGTGGCCGAAAGCGGGGTGACCCCGCAGACCATTGCGCCGCTGCGCCGGCATTTTCAGTGCGCCCTCGTGGGCACCTCGCTCCTGCGCGACCCGCGAGGGATCGTCGAGTCGTTGGGGGATTTTGCCGCCGCGCTTGCCCCCACGGACTCTTGAAGGACAATCTGCGAACCATGGCTGGCAAAGATTTTTTGCGCGAGGCGGCGGAGGCCCCGGAGACACCCTTGGATGTCTCGCTGCGTCCGCCCATGTTCTCCGAGTTCACCGGTCAGGCGCGGGTGGTCGAGCGGCTGGAGCTGATGGTCGATGCCGCGCGGATGCGGGGCGATGTGCTGCAGCACATTTTGCTTTCGGGCCCGCCCGGCCTCGGCAAAACCACGCTGGCCCACATTCTGGGGCAGGCCATGTCCGCCGAGGTCAAGTGCACGAGCGGCCCGACGATCGAGAAGGCCGGTGATCTGGCCGGGCTTCTCACCACCATGGCGGAGGGTTCGATTCTCTTCATCGACGAGATCCACCGCCTCCAGCCGGCCATCGAGGAATACCTCTACCCGGCGATGGAAGATTACAAGGTGGACATCATCATCGACCAGGGGCCCAACGCGCGGAGCGTGCGGCTCAACCTGCCGAAGTTCACGCTCATCGGTGCGACCACACGGTCGGGCATGATCAGCTCACCGTTGCGTTCCCGCTTCGGCATGACCTGCCGCCTCGACTACTACGCGGCGGAGGATTTGGTGAAAATCGTTCGACGCAGTGCCGGGCTGCTCGGGGTGGAGATTGATGAGGGCGGCGCGGAAGAAATTGCCAACCGGTCCCGCGGGACGCCCCGCATCGCCAACAACCTTCTCCAGTGGTGCCGCGACTATGCCCAGGTGCGGGCCGGCGGCCAGATCACCGCCGCCACCGCCGGGGCCGCGCTGGCCATGCTTGATATTGACGGCGACGGCCTGGACGAGATGGACAAGCGCATCCTTGAGGCCCTCGTCTTTCGTTTTGGCGGTGGTCCGGTCGGGCTCAGTTCTCTCGCGGTGTCGATTGGCGAGGAAGCCGGCACACTCGAGGAGGTGCACGAGCCGTTTCTTATCATGCGCGGCTACCTCCACCGCACCCCGCAGGGGCGCGTGGCCATGCCGGCGGCCTACACCAAACTGGGGGCCACCCCGCCGGCCACGGCGGCCCAACCAGATCTTTTCCGCCCGCAATAGTCCAACCCCATGGGAATCTACCGCCGCACGCTTGTTTATTACCGCCCGTTTCTCGGCGAGACCGTTTTCGCGCTGGGGCTGAGCCTCCTCGTCACGGGACTGAACCTTCTCAAGCCCTGGCCGTTCAAGTATATCGTGGACGGCGTGCTCACGGCGGACGCAACCACGGCGTCGGCCCGGGCTCAGCTTGCCGCATGGTTTGGCGCCGCCTCGCCCCATGCGGTGATCCTGGCGCTCTGCGTCATCCTCGTGGTCATCACGGTGCTGGCCGGGTTCGCCAACCTGGGCTCAAACTACCTGCTGATCAACGTCGGCCTCAAGTCCCTGCTGAGGGTGCGAACCGAGCTTTATGCGCACCTGCAAAGGCTCTCGCTCAAGTTTCACGACACCCGCCGGAGCAGCGATTCGAGTTTCCGGGTAGCCTACGACACGCAGGCCATCCAGACGATTTTCAACCGGGGCTTCACCAACATTTTTTCCTCCAGCATCATGCTGGTGGCCACCTTCATCGTCATGGTGCAGTTGGATGTCAAACTCACCCTGCTCTCGCTGGCGGTCGTTCCGCTGATCATTGGAGCCATCTACTACTACGCGAAAGAAATTCGCTCCCGCAGCACGACCATCCAGGAGTGCGAAAGCGACCTCCTCGCCACGGTGCAGGAGGGCTTGGCCTCGATCAGGATGGTGCATGCCTTTGGCCGGGAGGAGCACGAAGTGGGGCAGTTTCGCCACCGCGCCAGCGAGAGCCTGCGGGCCAACCTGCGGCTGACTATGACCAGCATGTCGAGTTCGCTCGTCGTGGGTTCGCTCATGGCCGGCGGCACGGCGGTGCTTTACTACGTGGGTTCACTGCACGTCCTCGAGGGGAAGCTGAGCCTCGGTGACCTGCTCGTCTTCTCGGCCTACCTGCTGATGCTTTACACCCCGCTGGAGCAACTCACCTACACCGCTTGGGCGATGGAGGGGGCGGCGGCGGCGGCCCAGCGCTGTTTCGATGTGCTGGACCGGCCGGACGATGTGCGCGACGCGCCCGAAGCGCGTGTTATTACCGGGGCCAGCGGGGCCATTTGCTTTCGCGACGTGCATTTCGGCTACGAAGCCGAACGGCCGATCCTCGCTGGGATCAATCTGCAGGTGGCGCCCGGCCGCAGCGTCGCCCTGGTCGGTGGAACCGGCGCGGGTAAAAGCACTCTGCTTAGTTTGATTCCACGTTTCTACGACCCGACCAGCGGGGATGTTTCGCTTGATGGCACGGATCTGCGGGCCATGACGAAGAAATCCCTGCGCGCCCAGATCAGCATGGTCCTGCAGGACACCCTGCTTTTCTCCACGACCATCCGCGAAAACATCGCTTACGGCCGCCCCGACGCGACGGAGGAGGAAATCGTCGAGGCGGCCAAGCGGGCGCAGGCTTACGATTTTATCCGCAGCCTGCCCGACGGCTTTGCCAGCCAGGTGGGTGAGCGCGGCGGGCACCTCAGCGTGGGCCAGCGCCAGCGCCTGGGTATCGCCCGGGCCTTTCTCAAAAATGCTCCGATCCTCCTGCTCGATGAGCCCACTTCGGCTCTTGATGCCTCGACCGAGCAGGCGGTCATGGAAACGGTGGCGGAGTTGATGCGTGGACGCACCACCTTCCTCGTGACCCATCGTTTGAACACGGCGCATCGCCTCGACCGCATCGTCGTGTTGGCCCACGGGCGCGTGGTCGAGGAGGGCACCGGGCAGGAACTTCTCGCCCGCGGCGGCGCCTATGCCGAATTGTTTGCCGACGGGCATTACGAGTCATGACAACACGTCAAAACGTGCTTGGATTGCTGTGGTGGTGAAAAAGTTCAAACTTTGGCCGGTGGCTCTGGTGCTCGCGCTAGCCTGCCAGGGGTGCGCCCTCTTCGGCTGGGGTCGCAAGCAAAAAGATGTGCCCGAGGCTTCGTTGCCCTCCTGGCTTGGCCGCGTCGTCATGGTGGATGAGGCCCATGGATTTGTGCTGGTCGATACGGGCGCGCCCATGACACTCCAGCCGGGTGCCGCCGTGCTGACTTTTCGGGAGAAGAGCCGCACCGGGTCATTGCGGGTGACGAAGGAGGCGCGTCCGCCCTATGTGGCCTTGGAGATTGTGGACGGCGCTCCGGCGATCGGCGACCAGGCAGTGCTGGACGAAAGTCGATCGCCGAAACCCGTGCCCACCCCCGCCGTCGCACCGTGATTTCGAAAGACTTTGCGCCGAGGCGCATTAGGGTTTTTAATTGTCCCTTCCTATGGGTTTAACCTCAACGATTCGCTTGACCCTCGCGTCTTGGGCGGTTTGGGGTGCCGCCTTTGCCGTGGCCCAAGGGCCCACCGTTTCGCCGGTTCCCACCCCGCCGGCCCCGCTCGCGCCCATGCCGACCGGACTGCCCACGCCCCTGCCCAGTCCCACGGCCTCCTCGGCTACGCTCGTCACCAATGTGTCTGGCTTGGATCCCAAATTGGACGGGGCGATTGAGGCGGGTATTCCTGATCCAATGCAGATGACTTTTCCGACCGAGCCGACGATCCCCGAGCCCATGGCACCCAAGGGGCCGAATCCGGTGACCAGCATCAAGCTGCCGCCCGCGTCCTCGCTGGAACTGCGGCTGACGCCTGATGCCAAGGTTTTGCATTTGAGCGACGCAATTGCCACGGCGTTGAACAAGAATCCCGACATTCTGGCGGGTATCGAGGAAATCCGCCGCACCAGCGGTCAGGTCATTCAGGTGCGCGCTGCACTGCTGCCAACTTTGCAGGCCCAGCCAACGTATCAGATCCAGTCCCCAACTTTGGCCAACGCGGCGCCGAACGGACCAATCACGATCAACAACCAGACTTGGAACGTCAACCTGCAGATTGTGCAGAGCCTCTGGTCGGGCTGGCGCAACCAGGCGAATTTCAGCGCCGCGCGGTTGGCTAACGAGAGCTCCTTCTACGCCCTCCGGCAGATCATCGATCAGGTTGTGGCCGATACCAAGGTGCAGTTTTACAACGTGGTCTTCAACCGGGCGCTCATCCGGGTGCGCGAGGAATCCGTCGCCGTGCTGCAAAGCCAATTGCAGGACCAGCAGAGCCGGTTCGAGGCCGGGACAGTGCCGCGTTTCAATGTCCTCCAGGCCGAGGTCGCATTGGCCAATGCCATTCCGCCGGTCATTCAGGCCCGCAACGCCCTCCGCATCGCCCAGTTCACCCTGGTCCGGCAACTCGGCCTCAATTACCCGAGTGACCCGACGGAAGTGCCGATCAATGTGACGGGGAAACTCGATTACTCTCCGATCAAAATCGATCTGGCTGGTTCCGTCTTCACCGCGCTGGCCCGCAATCCTTCGCTCAAAATCCAGCGGCAGAGCATCCTCATCGATGTCGAGCGCGTGAAAGCTGCGCTGGCCGGTTTCCAGCCCAACTTCAACGCCACGGCTGGCTACCAAGTGCAGAGCATTGCGACCTCGGCCCAGCTCGATGCGGCGGCCAACGGCCTGTTCTTCGGGGTGCAGGGAAACTGGAACATTTTCGACGGCATGGAGACGATCGGCGCGACCAAGGCTGCCAAGGCCAGCCTCGAGCGGTCGAAGATCAACTATGACAACTCGGCCCGAGGGGTCGAATTGGATGTGCAGCGCGCGGTTTCCAATCTGATCGAGGCGCAGGAAGTGATCGACAGCCAGAAGGCCAACGTGGTCCAAGCCACCGAGGCGCTGCGGCTCTCCCGCGAGCGACTCGACGCCGGAGCCGGCACCCAGCTCGACGTCCTCAACGCCCAGGTCTCGCTGCTCCAGGCGCAGACCACCGAGTTGGAGGGCACTTACCGCTACATCACGGCTCTGGCCGAATACAACCGCGTGCTCTCGCTCGACACTGCTTACGCCGAGACCTTTGACGACCCGATGTTGAGCCCGCGCGAGAAGCGACGCAACGATCTGCTCAATTCGACCGACAACCCGAACCCCGGCGTGCTCGACGGCGTCACGCCACGCAAGGATCAGACACTGCCGCCAGCCCGGGATCGCAAGACCAAGCCAGGGAAGGAAAAATCTCCGGACAAAAAACAGACGGTCAACAGCCGCTGACCGTGGACCACGTCACTTCTTTGTTCGAGCCGCTGCAGGGCGTGGCGGGTGTGCGGGCCGTCTTTGTTCCGCGCCTGCCAGGGGTGGAGGTGGAGACTGATCGCGAGACTGCGCTGGCCCGCCTGGCCGGGCCCCATGCGGAGTTTCTCGCGGCCCGTGGCGTGTCCGCTGCGCGGATGGCCACCGCCGAGCAAGTGCACGGCGCGGAGGTGTCCGTGGTGTCGGCACCGGGGCGGCAGGCGCAGGTGGATGGCTTGATCACAGCGGTGCCCGGTCTGGTGCTCGGGATTTACGTGGCCGACTGCGCGGCGGTGTTTCTGGCCGACCGCCGCGGGCGCGCGGTCGGGCTGGTGCACTCGGGCCGCGCGGGCACGGCGGCGAACATCACCGGTCGGACCATCGGGCTCTTGCAGAGTTGTTATGCGGTGGCCCCGGCTGACCTCATGGTTGAATTGAGTCCCTGCATCCGTCCGCCGCTTTACGAGACGGATTTTGCGGCCGAGATCTCCGCCCAGGCGCGGGCCGCCGGCGCAGGCGAGGTGCGAGATCGCGGCATTTGCACCGGCCGTGAGGTCGGCCAATATTACTCGTATCGCGTGGAGCGCGGGCGCACCGGTCGCATGCTGGCTGTGCTGATGCTGGTGCCATGATCCGTAATTTTGAAGAAACCCGTCCCGAGTGGATGGATGTGGTGGAAACGGCCTCGCCTGAGTTGGAGCGCGACTTGGCCAATCTCGAGTCGCTGAACCGCCGTTTCGGTGGACGCAACGTGGTGCTCGATTACATCGGCCCTCTGCTGCAGCGCGGCCAGCCGCTGCGCATTCTCGATTTGGGAACGGGCGGTGGGGATATTCCCCGGGCGATTGTGCGTCGGGCGCGGGAGCTGCTCTGCCCGGTCAACGTGACTGCGGTGGACCAGCAGGAGCCAACCCTGCAGATCGCCGCAAAATGGTCCGCGGATTTTCCTGAGATTCGTTTCGTCCGGGCCGATATCCTCAACTACATCCCCGAGGTGCCTTGTCACGTGGTGCTGTGCAATCTCGTGCTGCATCACCTCGACGGAAGCGATGCGATCCGCCTGCTGCGCCGGGCTCGCGAGATGGCGGGTCGGGCCGTGCTCGTCACCGATTTGCGGCGTTCGCGCCTGGCCCAGGCCGGCATCTTTGCCGTGACAGAGTTGTTCTACCGCGAACCGATGACCCGGCATGACGCGCGCCTCTCGGTCGAACGGGCTTTTTCCTTCGCCGAGCTCCGTAAGCTGGCGGTGGCGGCCGGCTGGTGGGGTTTCCGTCACCAGCGATGCCGCTTTTTCCGTCAGGTGCTGTGGCTGGACGTTGAGCCGCGGCGGCGCTGAGTTATCTGGTGTGTAGCGGCGGTCTATGACCGCCGGTGCAGCTCCTGCAGGAAAGCAGCGACGGTCATAGACCGCCGCTACATGCGGTCGGGGACTTCAACGCCGAGCAGGTCGAGCCCCTGGCGGAGCACGTGGGCGGTGGCTGCGCAGAGGACCAGCCTTGAATGCTGCGTGATGCCCTCGGATTTCAGCACCGGGCACGCCTCGTAGAACGAATGGAAGGCGTTGGCTGTTTCGAAGAGGTGGTTGGCCAGCAGATTGGGGCGGAAATCGTGCACGACGAGGGGAACGACCTCGCCGAACTGGAGCAACTTTTTGGCCAGCGCCAGCTCCGCCGGTGTTTCGAGCGCGATCTCACGGGTCAAATCCGGCTCGGCTCCCAGTTTGCGAAAAATGGACCGCACGCGCACATAGGCATTCTGCAGATAGGGCGCGGTGTTGCCTTGGAGCGAGAGCATCTTCGACCAGGAAAAAACGTAGTCGGTCATGCGGTGCTGGGAGAGTTCCGCGTATTTGACCGCGCCGAGCCCGACGATTTGTGCGATGGCTTCTTTCTCCGCTTCCGGCCTTTCGGGATTTTTCTCCTCGATCATGGCGCGGGCGCGGGTCACGGCCTCATCAAGGAGGTCGCGCAACGGCACGTTGTCGCCGGAGCGGGTCTTCATCAGTTTGTGGTCCTCACCGAGGATACTGCCAAAGGCGATGTGCTCCAGCCGGGTCGTTACCTCCATGCGGCGGGCGGCGGCGAAGATCTGCTGAAAATGCAGTTGCTGCGGCGCGCCGGTCACATACCAGATGGCATCCGGCTTCCAGCGCGCGCGGCGGTATTCGATCGTGGCCAGATCGGTCGTGGCGTAGAGAAATCCGCCATCGCTCTTGCGGATCAGGCACGGTTTGTCGGCCAGAGCGGATTCGTCCGGGAAAAAGATGCAGACGGCACCTTCGCTGACCTGGGCCAAGCCGCGCTGCAGGAGGTTTTCGACCAGCGGCCCGAGGGCCGCGTCGAAGAAACTCTCCCCGAGCCGCTCGTCGAAACAAACCCCGAGGCGTTGGTAGATTTCGTCGAACTCCGCCCAGGACAGGTCCACCAGTTGTTGCCAGATGGCCCGGTTTTCCGCATCACCTTGCTGCAGCTTGACCAGCTCCTCGCGGGCCGCGCGGTGAACCTCCGGGTCGGTTTGCTCAAGGGCGTTGACCTCGCGGTAGAGCCGGGTCATTTCCGCCACGGGCGCGCGCTCGAGAGCCGCACGGTCGAGCAGATGTTTCCATCCGTAGAGCACCTTGCCGAATTGCGTGCCCCAATCGCCCAGATGATTGTCGGTCACCACGTCGTGGCCGAGAAAGCGGGCGATCCGCGTGAGCGCGTCGCCGAGAATCGTGCTGCGGATATGCCCGACGTGCATTGGCTTGGCGATGTTGGGGGAACTGAAGTCGATGATGATGCGTCGCGGATCGGTCGTGGCGGGCACACCGCAGCGCGGATCAGTCGCCAGGACGGTCAACTGGCGCGAGATCCAAGCTGGCTTGAGGCGGAAGTTGAGAAATCCCGGCCCGGCAATGTCCGGCGGGTCGCAGACGTCACCGGGGTCGAAATGTTCCGCGATCTTGGCGGCGAGGGCGCGCGGATTGACCCGCGCTTCCTTGGCCAAGACCATGGCTGCGTTGGCCTGATAATCTCCGAATCGGGTGTCGGCGGCCGTCATGACTTCTCCCCGCTCAGGCGGGAGAGCGGCGGCGGACAGGGCCGCCTGCAGCCGGCGGGTCAGCACGGCCTGCGGCGTGGCGCTCATTCAGCGGTTGCCGCCGCGGCTGGCAAAAACCTGCAGGATGCTTTCGGCGTCCGGCGCCGTGGCCAGTTCGTCCCGCACCTTGCGGTCATTGAGAAACTTGGCGATGGCGGCCAGCGTGCGCAGATGGACCTGAAATTGGTCGCGGGGCACAATGAAAAGAACGATGAAATGCACCAGTTCGTTGTCCAGTGAGTCGAACTCGATCCCGTTGGCCGAGCGGCCGAAGGCGGCCACGACTTCGTTGACGTGCTCGGAGGACGCGTGCGGAATGGCAATGCCGAAGCCAATGCCCGTGCTCATCGTCTCCTCGCGCTGCCGCAGCGCGGCCAGCACGCTCTCCCGATGCTCCGGCAGAATGCGCTGACGAGAGACGAGCAGGTCCACAATCTCGGTGATCGCGGGCCAACGCTCCGTCGCCTTCATTTCGGGAATTATCTGCCCGACGGTAAGCAAGCTGGACAGGGTCATGCGCCTAAACCAACGAGGTTAGCAATCGGGCGTTCGCTGGCAAGAGGCAATTGGTTGCGCGTCTGGGGTTTCGGCGCGGGCATGACACTTCGGCCGGCCGGTGTTACATCTCGCCGGTGTTACCCGAACTTCGCACCACAATCCCTGGCCCGCGCTCGCGCGACCTCGGTGCGCGGTTGCGCCGGTGCGAATCCCGCAACGTCACGTTGGTCACGGAATCCTGGCCGGTCTTCTGGGACCGGGCGCAGGGGGTCAATGTTTGGGATGCGGATGGCAACCGCTTCCTCGACTTCACCTCGGGCTTCGGCGTGGCGGGGCTCGGGCATTCCGCAGAGCCGGTGCGGCATGCGTTGACGGAGCAGGCCGACCGCCTGCTGCATGCCATGGGCGACGTGCATCCGGCGGAGGTCAAGGTCGAGCTTTGTGAGACGCTGGGGCAGTTGACTTTCGCCCGCTGGGGCCTCGGGCCCGGCAAGGTGATCCTCGGCAACTCCGGGTCCGATGCCGTGGAGGCCGCCCTCAAGACATCGCTCTTGCACAGCGGAAAACCCGGAGTGCTCGTCTTTGCTGGCTCCTACCACGGCCTCGGCTACGGCGCTCTCGAGACAACGTCGCTCGAATTTTTCCGCCGACCCTTCCGCGCCCAACTCGGCCGCTTCGCCACGGTGGTTCCCTATCCGTATTGTTACCGCTGTCCGCTCGGGCACGGCGGACCATTCGCCCGCGAAGGCGGCGAATTTCCCAACTGCAGCACCGGGTGCCTCGAAGAACTCTCCGCGCGGATGCGCAAAGAAATCACCCGCCGCGAGATCGGTGCCATCCTCGTCGAGCCGGTTCAGGGGAGGGGCGGCGAAGTGGTTCCGCCCAAAGATTTCCTGCGACTCCTGCGGCAGATTTGCGATGAGGAAAAAATTCTGCTCGTGGCCGACGAGATTTACACCGGCCTGAACCGCACCGGGCGTCTCTTTGCCTGCGATCACTCGGGCGTCGCGCCGGACATCATTTGTCTCGGCAAAGCGCTCACCTCGGGGTTTCCGCTCTCCGCCTGTGTCGGTCGGGCCGATGTGATGGAGGCATGGCCCGCGACCTCGGGGGAGGCGCTGCACACCAGCACCTTCCTCGGTAACCCGCTCGGCTGTGCCATGGCGCTCGCTTCGCTGCGGGAACACCTCCGGCCGGAAATTGCCGGGCAGGTCCGGGCAGCCGGTCGCCACCTGCGCTCGGCCCTCGAAGCGATCCCTTCGCCCCGGATCGGCCAAGTCCGAGGGGTGGGGCTGCTCATCGGGGTCGAATTGATCGACGCCGCAGGGGCCCCGGATCCCGGCTTGGCCGCGAGGTGTGTCACGCGGGGACTGGAGGCCGGGATTCTGCTCTTGGCCGGCGGTCCGGCGGGTAATGTGCTCTCCCTCACTCCGCCCTTCGAGATCAGCCCGGAGGAGTCGGAGTTTTTTGCCCGAACCCTGCAAGAGATTCTGGCCGGTGGCTAGCTGCGCCAGTTCATCGCCAGAGCGTGGGAGCGAGCAGAAGTTGCGCGGGCCAAAAAGCAACCATGACCCAGCAAGAATATGCACACTGACCCAAAGCCCTCTCCGGAAAGCTGGTGCGTCGCCGTCGAGGAGTTATCGATTTGGAACCCTCCCCAGCCGGCCGATGGTGGCTTTGAGCCCGGCACGAACCGAGAACAACGACTCGCTGCGGCTCCGCACCGCCCATCGCCAGTTCGAATACGGCAGCACCGCATGGAACATTAGGTGGTCAAGCGTCACGCCGCAGATGCTCACCCCGAGATCCCTCATTTCTGTCCAGTCCACGGCCAGAACCACTGCGGCCCGCGCGTCCTGCGAGAAAAAGACCTCCGTCTCCTGCCCGGTCTCGAATGTTACGGATTCCTCAACAGGTAAGAGCTGAACCCTTTGCCGGAGGCTCCGGCCGCCGACCCGTTGGCCACCGACGAGGAGGGCAAAAAGAAGTTCAGCAAAAGCTATGATTGATCACAGTGGTTCTGCGCCACACTATACGTGCTTATGGAAATCACCGAGTCGGTTGCCAACGGCACGCCTGTTCTTGCTCTCCGCGGGCGCCTCGACGGGGTCGCCGCCCCGGCCGTCGACCAAAAAATCGCCTCCGTGCTGGCATCCGGCGCACCGCGCTTGGTCTTGGATTGCTCCGGCATCGAATACGC
>JBMOJP010000094.1:0-8442 GCA_049315725.1 Chthoniobacterales bacterium
CATTTTGCGACAGCAACGATCTCTGGCTGCCCTTGCTTTGCACCATGAATGTGACCGTGGCGACGGAGCTCTTTCGTCGCCTGTTCGGCTGGGATCACGCGCAACTGGAGCGCGAGGTTGCCTCCATCCCGCCGGGCTCCGACGGCCTGATCTTCCTCCCCTATCTGCAGGGCGAGCGCACGCCGAATCTCCCCGACGGCTGCGGGGTTTTGCACGGCATGAACACGGGCAACACCACGCCTGCGCACCTGGCCCGCGCCGCGATGGAGGGCGTCACCTTGGGGATGGCTTACGGGCTGAAACGCATGGAATCGCTCGGGGTCACGCCGGAGGTCATTCATTTGACCGGCGGCGGGAGTCAGAGCGCAGCCTGGCGGCAAATGTGCGCGGATATTTTCGGTTTTCCCGTGGTCACCATGCAAACCGCCGAGGGCGCCGCGCTCGGAGCGGCCGTGCAGGCCCTCGCGACAGCTGAACCCGGCTGGAACGCCGATCAAATCGCCGCGCGCTGCGCGCCGGTGGATGAATCCTCGCGGGTCTTGCCCTCGGAGCGATTTGATTACGCCGAACAGCTGCAGCGCCAGTCCGCGTTGCGCGAACGCATTTTTTGAGCCCCTAAGGCTTTTCGGCCGAAGCGCTGGCCTCGGCTGTCGGGCGGCGGAACGAGGTCCAAAGAAAAATGGCCACGGAGACAACGATGGCCGAGTCAGCCACGTTGAAGGCCGGCCAGTGGTTCTGGCCGATGTAGAAATCAAGGAAGTCCACCACATGCCCATGGATGAGGCGGTCGGTGATGTTGCCAAAAATCCCGGAGAGAATCATCGCGCAGGCAAACCGTGTCAGCCGGTCGGTGTCATGGCGAAATAGCATCCACCCGATGACCCCGGCCATGATGGCTCCGAAGACGACATGGAAGCTGAACCAGCCTTTCATCAGGCCGAAGGCTGAGCCGGTGTTGGTCACGTGGACCAGGTTGAAGAGCCCTGGAACGATGGGGATTTCGTGGTGCAGCGGAATGAAGACCAGGGTGGCCCACTTGGTCAATTGGTCGAAGACATAGAGCGGCAGCGTCACCGCGAGGAGCAGGTGCAGCGGTTTCATCAGGCGCGATCAACGGCGGAGGCGCAGCGGTCGCAGAGTTCGGGGTGCGAGGCGACGGTCCCTACGCTGCGGCGGTGACGCCAGCAGCGGCCGCATTTCGCGGCCGTGGTTTTCGTCACCCGGGCGGCGTCCTGCGGACCAGGTTCCAACGCGAGTTCGCTCAGGATGAAAAATTCCTCCAACTCTGGCAGCCGCTCCTGCCATTCTTCCCGCCAACCCTCGTCCGAAACTTGGAGGGTGACGGCGGCCTCAAGGTTGCTCCCGATGATTTTTTCGGCGCGCGCCGACTCCAGCGCGGCCGAGACGACTCCGCGCAGTTGGAGCAGGCGATCGCCCGCGGCCAGCGCGGCCTGCTCGGGTTCGCGTGCGGCGGGAAACATTTGCAGGTGGACCGACTCGCCCGGCCGCAAATAACCCCACGCTTCCTCCGCGGTGAAGGCGAGGATGGGCGCGAGAAGCCGCGTGAGGGACGAGAGGACTTCATGCATGGTTGCCTGCGTCGCGCGGCGCCTTCTGCTGTTCGCCGGGTCGCAATACATGCGGTCCTTCGTGATGTCCACGTAGAGACTGCTGAGGTCCACGGCACAGAATTGATTCAGCGCGTGATAGACCCGGTGAAACTCGTAGGCGTCATACCCTTCGCGGCACGTCTGCTCGACGGTGGCAAGGCGGGCCAAAATCCAGCGGTCGATCGCCGTGGGCTCGCCCGCCGCTTGCGGGTCATGGTCGCAAAGATTGCCGAGAAGAATGCGCAGGGTGTTGCGGATGCGTCGGTAAGTGTCACCGAGACGGTTGAACATTTCCTCGGAGAACGGGACATCGTCGGTGAAATTGACGCTGCTGACCCACAGGCGCACAAGGTCCGCGCCGGACTTCTCCACGAAGTGCATGGCCTCGGTCGGCTTCTGGTAGCCGCCTTGGGCGGACTTGGAAATCTTTTCCCGCGTATCCACATCGACGACAAACCCGTGGGTCAGACACGTGCGGTAGGGCGAGCCACCTTCGATGGCCACGGCGGTCATGAGCGACGATTGGAACCATCCGCGGTGCTGATCGGTCGCCTCGAGATACAAATCGGCCGGATAGCGCAGTTCGGGCCGGCGGCGGAGCACGGCTTGATGACTCACGCCGGAATCGATCCACACGTCGAGCGTGTCATGGCCCTTGGTCGTGCCGTGGGGCAGACCGAGTGAGGCGGCGAGTTCTCCGTCGGCCATTTCAAACCAGGCATTGCTCCCGCGTTTTTCGACCAAGTCGGCCACGCGGCGGATCAGCCCCGCGTCGAGGATGGGCTCGCCCTCCGGTGTGTAAAAGGCGGGCAAAGGAACACCCCAGCTGCGCTGACGGCTGATGCACCAATCCGGGCGTGACTCGACCGTGCCGGTGATCCGCTTGAGGCCCCAGTCGGGAATCCAGCGGGTTTCGTTGATCGAGCGCAAAGCGTCCGCGCGGAGGGCGTCGATGCGGATGAAAAATTGTTCGACCGCACGGAAGATGATCGGCGTCTTCGAGCGCCAGCAATGGGGATAGGAATGCTGGTAGGCCGTGACCCCGAGGAGGGCACCCATGGCGCGCAGGTCATCGACCACGAGCGGGTTGGCGGCAAAGACCGACTGGCCAATCCACTCCGCCACGCCGCACTCGTCGGTGAAGCGCCCGAGGTCGTCCACCGGACAAAGAATCTCGAGCCCGTGCGCCTTGCCGAGTTGGAAGTCATCCGCCCCGTGGCCCGGGGCGACGTGCACGCAGCCGGTGCCCGTGTCCATGGTGACAAAGTCCGCCGTAAAGACGGGAGCGTCCCGGTCGAGAAATGGATGGCGCGTGATCGTGCCCTCGAGGTCGGAGCCGGAAATCTTTTGTGCCTCGCCGGCCGGTTGCCATCCGGTCTCGGCCACGAAATTGCCCACGCGCCCGGCCGCCAGCACGAGGGAACGGGTCTGTCCGTCCTTCGCGAAGGGCTGAACGATGTAGTCATGTTTCGGACTGACCGCGATGGCGAGATTGGCCGGCAGGGTCCATGGGGTGGTCGTCCAGATGACGACGGCGGCGTCCGCCGGGAGGATGCTGCTCTGCGTGACGGCAAAGGCCACGTGGACGGCGGGTGATTCTTTGTCTCGATATTCCACTTCCGCCTCGGCCAGCGCGGTTTGGGCGCCGTAACTCCAGAGGACCGGCCGCTTGCTGCGATAGACGAGATCTTTTTCCACGAAGACCGCGAAAGCGCGGAGAATGTCGGCCTCGTAGGACGGATCAAGGGTCAGATACGGATGATCCCAGTCGCCAAAAATGCCGAGCCGGCGGAATTGTCCGCGCTGCAGGTCGATGTATTTGCGCGCGTAGGCCTCGGAGCGTTGCCGCACCTCGACGGGCGAAAGACCGGTCTTTTCCTTCACCACCTTGAACTCGATCGGCAGCCCGTGGCAGTCCCAGCCCGGGATGAACGGGGCGCGGAAGCCGGACATGGTCTTGGCTTTGATGATGAGGTCTTTGAGAATTTTGTTCAGGGCCGTGCCCATGTGGACATCGCCGTTGGCGAAGGGCGGACCGTCGTGGAGGACGAAAAGGGGCGCGTCCCGGCGGGCTTCCTGAATGCGCGCATAGAGATTTTGCTGATCCCACGCGGCGAGTTGCTGCGGTTCGCGGGCGGTCAGCCCGGCCTTCATGGGAAAATTCGTGCGCGGAAGGTTGAGGGTCTGTTTGTAGTCCTGGCTCATGCGAACTGCGGAGATTACGCAGCCGGACGGCCGAGGGCAAAAGTAGAAATTGACGGACCGGTGGCGGGCGGACGACTTTGCGGGGTGGCCGAATCGTTTTTTTCCCGCCCGGGCATCGATGTGTTTGTTCCCTCGGGAGTGCCCTTGGGGGAGGCCTTGCGCGGGGTCACGCATCTGGGGGTTGGAGCGCACGCTGATGATCTCGAGTTCATGGCTTTCCCGGCGATCGCCGAGTGCCACCGCGGAGCCGGGCGCTTTGCCGGGGTCGTCGTGACCGATGGCGCGGGCAGCGTGCGGCTGGACGGGACCGGGGTGGAGGAACGGCGGAACCAACGGCGCCAGGAGCAGCGGGAGGCGGCCGTGATCGGCGGGTATGCCGCCGTGGTGCAGCTGGGGCTTTCGAGCGCTGAATTGAAGGGGCCATTCTCGCCGCTGGTGGCGGGGGATTTGGCGGAAATTTTTCAGCTCGCCACGCCGCGCGTGGTCTACACGCACAATCCGGCGGACCGGCACGACTCGCATGTGGCGGTGTCGCTCGCGGTGATCCGTGCCCTGCGGGCCGTGGCCCCGGGGCGAAGGCCGGCGCAGGTGCTGGGTTGCGAGGTGTGGCGGGACCTCGATTGGCTGACCGGCCCCGACCGGGTCCGGCTCGACTGCGGGCCGGACGAGTCGCTGGCCGCGGCGTTGAATTCCGTCTTTCGCAGCCAGATCGAAGGCGGAAAGCGTTATGACCTTGCCGTGCTCGGGCGCCGCCGGGCCCACGCCACTTTCGACGAATCGCACGCGGCCGATGCCGCGGAAATGCTCGCCTTGGCCATGGATCTCACGCCTTTGATCAACAATGCGACTTTGCCGGTGGAGGATTATGTCCTCGCGAAAATCGACCGGTTCCGTGCGGATGTGGCTTCGCGGTTGCAGGGAGCGTGATACGGGGGCACGATGCGACGCCATGAGGGTTTTGTTTTTCGCCCAACTCAAAGATGTGGCCGGGGTGGATCAGATTTCCTTGGCGGTGGACCGCTTGAGTGCGGGGGCGTTGTGGGATTTGCTCATCGCGCGTTGGCCGGCGCTGGCCGCGCATCGGGAACAGACACGGTTGGCTCGCAATGGCGCTTATGCGGAGGCTGGAGAGGTTTTTGGTTCTGAAGACGAGGTGGCGCTTATTCCGCCTGTTTCCGGCGGATGAAAATGACGGTCGGAATAACGGCCGCCCCGCTGGAGGCGCCAAGCGAAGGTCCATCCGTCAGGGTCAGCGGGGCGGTGGTCGTGTTCTCCGGTTTGGTCCGGCCGGAGGAAGACGGTCGGCCGATCGCGGCGCTGGAATACGAAGCCTACGAGCCGATGGCGCGCGACGAGATGGTGCGCATCCTTGAGGAGCTTGCCACGCGCTTTCCCTGCGAATCCGTGGAGGTCCTGCACCGCATCGGGCGCGTCGGTGCCGGCGAGGCGTCCATCGTTGTGCGGGTCGCGGCGCGGCATCGTGCGGAGGCGTTTGGTTTGCTCGCGGCATTTATGGATCGGCTGAAGAAAGACGTGCCCATCTGGAAAAGAACATCCCCATGACCCCGGTCAACGAAGTATGGGATTTGCTGCGGCAGCAGGTAGCCGCGCGCGAAGCGGTCGAAGTTTCTCTCGCTTCCGCCTGCGGTGGCATTCTCCGCGAGAGGGTTCTTGCGCCGGAGGACCAACCGGCGTTTGACCGGTCTGCGGTGGACGGCTTTATCGTGCGCGTGGAGGACGCCTCGGCGGAGTTTCGGGTCGTGGACGAAATCCGTGCGGGGGACTGGAACCGTCGCGAGCTGGCCCGGGGCGAGGCCATGCGCATCGCCACGGGAGCGGCGGTGCCGGGTCGGGATTGCGAGGTCATCATGCTCGAAGATGCCACGGAGGCGTCCGGTCTGATCCGCTTCGGGCGAAGAGGGCGGAGCCATGTTCGCCTGCGCGGGGAGGACGTGCGGGCCGGCGAATGCCTCGTGCCGGAGGGCACGATGCTCGGGGAGGGGAGCATCGGTTTGCTCGCAGGTGCAGGCTGCACGCGCGTGTGGATCACCCGGGAACTCAAGATTCTCCATATCGCCACCGGCAACGAAATTGTGCCCCCCGAAGCTCAGCCGGGTCCGGGGCAGATTCGGGATGCGAACTCCGCGCTGGTCGCGGCCTGGGCTCGCCGTGGTGGTCTGTCTTTGCGCCAGCAGCGGGTGGGGGAGGATCCCGGGGGACTGGACGCCGCGATCTCGGGCCAGCGTGATTTGCTCCTCATCTCCGGCGGCGCCAGCGTGGGCGGACACGATCATACGAGCGACGTCCTGGCCGCCGCAGGGTTTGAGTTGCTCGTGACCAAGGTCAAGGCCCGTCCGGGCAAGCCTCTCATTGTCGCCCGGCGCGGTGACGAGTGGGCCTTCGGACTGCCGGGCAATCCGCTGTCGCATTTCGTCTGTCTCCATGTGTTTGTCGCCACGGCTCTCACCGCCATGATGGGGGCCGAACCCCGCCCGGTCCTGCGACGGGCGCGCGTCCTGTCCGCTTGCGCGGGCCATCCGCGGGAAACCTGGTGGCCGGCGCGAGAAGAAGTGGAAGGCTTGCAGCCGCTGCCTTGGACGAGTTCGGGTGACCTGACCGCGTTGGCGGGGGCCGATGCACTGGTCCGCGTGCCGGATTCTTCGGGGCTCGCCGCCGGCGACGAGGTGGAGTTTATTCGCACCTGATGAAAAAATTGTCCCACGTGAATGCCCGCGGCGAGGCCCGCATGGTCGAGGTCGGAGCCAAGCAGGTGATACCCCGCCGGGCGACCGCCGAGGCCATGCTGGTGTGCGCGCGTGCCACCATCCGCTTGCTCCGGGCCGCGGCCCTGCCCAAGGGCGACGTTCTCGCCGTGGCGCGCGTCGCCGGGATCCAGGCGGCCAAGCAGACGTCAGCTTTGATTCCCTTGTGCCACCCCCTGCCGCTGGACGGCGTCTCGGTGGACTTCCGCGTTTTGGCCTGCGGGGTCCGCGTGACCTGCTCGGTCCAGACGCATGCGCGGACCGGGGTGGAGATGGAGGCCCTGACCGGGGCCAGCGTGGCGGCCCTGGTGCTTTACGACATGTGCAAAGCGGTGGATAAGGCCATGCGGATTGAGGGCGTGCGGGTGGTGGAAAAGGTCAAAGGCGACTGACCGCGCCGGATTGCTCCTTGCTGGGGGGAGACTGTTCGAGGATACTCTTTGGCTTCTGTGCGGGGCGTGGCCCTGCTTGGGCAGTTTTTGCCGCAGGATTTTTTATGGGTTTCAATGAATTAGGCCTCTCCGAGGCGGTCGTGCACGGGGTTCAATCAATGGGTTTTGTCGACCCCACGCCGATCCAATTGCGGGCCATCCCGGCGATTTTAGGCGGGCGCGACATCATGGGCTCGGCCCAAACCGGCACCGGCAAGACGGCCGCCTTCGGCCTGCCCATCTTGAGCAAGCTCGGGACGCATCAGCCGAAACCCCGGTGTCTCGTTCTTGAGCCGACGCGCGAACTCGCCATGCAGGTGGAAACGGCCTTCCGCGACTACGGGCGGTTCAGTGATTTGACCGTGGCGTTGCTCTATGGCGGCGTGGGTTACGGGAAGCAGCGCGAGGATTTGCAGCGCGGATGCGACATCATTGTGGCCACGCCCGGACGTTTGCTCGACTACATGGAGCAGGGCGAGATCCCTCTGGATGCGCTGGAGTTTCTCGTGCTCGATGAGGTGGACCGGATGCTCGACATGGGCTTCCTGCCCCAGGTGCGGCGGGTCGTGCAGAAGTTGCCGAAGAAGCGCCAGACCCTCTTTTTCTCCGCCACCATGCCGGCGGAGATCGAGTCGCTGGCCAAGTTCGCCGTCCACGAACCCGAGAAGATCGAAATCGGTGTCCGTCTGTCTCCGGCCGAAACCGTGACCCATGCGTTTTATCCCGTGGCCATGGACCAGAAATACGAACTGCTCTCGGCCCTCATGGCCGCGACCAATTTTGATTGTGTGCTGGTGTTCTGCCGCACCAAGGACGGGGCCGATCGCATTGCCCGCCAGCTCAAGAAGGAAAACCACTCGGTCGTGGCCCTGCACTCCAACCGCACGCAACGCGAGCGGGAGGAGGCGCTGGAAGGTTTCAAAAACGGGCGTTACGAGGTGCTGGTCGCCACCGATATCGCCGCCCGCGGCCTCGACATCGCCGGAGTCTCCCACGTGATCAACTACGACATCCCGGGGCATCCCGAAGACTATGTGCACCGCATCGGCCGCACCGGCCGCGCCCAGGCTGTAGGCGACGCCTTCACCCTCGTCACCGCGGAGGACCTCGCCATGATTGAATCGATCGAACGCTTCATCGGCGCAAAGATTCCGCGGCTGAAGCTCGATCCCTTCGACTACAAATACACCACCCTGCTCGACCCGCGGGCGACGCACGTGAAGGCCCGCGCGGCAGGCGGCGGCCGCCACCGCAGCGGGTATTCCTTCGGCATCAAGCGCCGGCGCTGACGACGTGTCCGCAGGATGCCCCCCCCGGCGGCCGTCTTGGGAAAGAAGATCGGCAGGAAAAGCAAAGCGAAGGTGCTTCGGTGTCCGCAAATCGCGCAATTTGTCTAATGCGTAGCGATATCTGCTTGCGGCGGTATTTGCGGGG
>JBMOJP010000199.1:0-1911 GCA_049315725.1 Chthoniobacterales bacterium
GGGCGATTCCCTGGTCTTCATGGATGAAGGCGTCGTCGTGGAGTCTGGTGATCCTCGAACCGTACTTGCGAAACCCAAACACGAGAGGACGAAAGCATTCCTGTCGAAGGTTCTGTAGCGTCGTCCCGTCCCGCCCCCAAACCGCTGAAGACCTACCTGAGTTACGTTCTCGTCGGAATTGTGGCGGGATACTTCTCGGGGCTGTTCGGAATTGGTGGCGGCTTCATCATGGTTCCGCTGCTCGCGCTACTGCTGAATTTCCCGGTCAAGCGGGCTGCCGCCACATCGTTGGCCGCCATCTTCCTGACCGCCATCGCTGGAGTTATTGGCTACGCCATCAACGACGGTGTCGTGTGGGCCGCCGCCATCGCCCTCTCGGTGGGGTCTGTCGTAGGTTCGTTCATCGGGGCGCGACTGCTGCAGGTGATTCCGCAGCGGGTCATGATCTGGATTTATGTGGTCTTGCTCACCGTGCTCGCCGTTCGCCTGCTGTGGTCTTCCGAGAGCAGCGCTGACACGTGGGTTGTGTCCCCGTGGTGGGTTGCGGGCCTTATCGCCGTCGGCCTGGTGGCCGGTGTGATGGCCGGGCTCCTCGGCGTGGGCGGAGGCATCATGGTGGTGCCTATTCTCATTGGGTTCTTTGGCCTCACCACTTTTGATTCCAAGGGAAGCTCACTCTTCATGCAAATCCCCGCGGCTATCGTGGGCACGCTCACGAACATGCGCTACGGCATGGTCGACCTCAAGGCTGCGGCCTACATCGGCGTTGTCGCCGCCGTGGTGTCGTTTGCGGGTGTCGCCACGTCACTCATCTTGCCGAGCGTGCTGGCAAACATACTTTTTGCCGCCGTGATGGCCTACACCGCGGTGCAGTTTGCCGTGCGTGACCTCCGCTCGCGCCGAGCCTAGGCTACGTTGGACCTTAGGTATTTTTTCATCGATGAGGGAGACCACTGTGTCGTCAGCACCAGAGCAGGGGTTCAATCACTCAGCGGTCGTTTTGCTAGGCATCGTGGCTGCCATCCAGGTGGCCGACCCACTCCTGTCGTCGATGGCGCTCGTCAGGGCATCGGCCGAGCTTAACTTCACGGCGAGCGTGCAGTCGCTCGCCGCCGGAATCTCCACGCTGGCCCTGGCCGCGACAGCCATTCCCGGCGGACTTTTGGCAGACCGTTTAGGACGCCGCGGTTTGCTCATGGTCGCCATGATCGTTGCCGCGGTAGGCCAGTTGGTCACCGCGGCGAGCCCCGATGAGCTGGTTTACCTCCTCGGCCGCGTGATTACGGGAATGGCGTTGGGAATTGTCTTCGGTGCGTCGTATGGCATGCTCCGCAATGTTTCGTCGATGAAATCTCTGGGCCCCGCCATGGCCACCTTCAATGTCCTCAATGGTGTGGTTCCCGTCGTTTCGCTCGTGGTTGGCGGGGTGCTCATTGGCATCGACTGGCGTCTGGCCTACCTCATGTTGCCCGTGATTGCTGTTGTCTGTTTCTTCTTCGTTCCGGCTATCCTGCCCAAGGTGGCGCGCATGCCCCGCGAGGGCAAGACCGACCTGTTGGGCATGTTGCTGTTGGCCATCGGTATCGTGGGCATTCTCTACGGAATCAGCATGGCCACGCAGGGGCTTGATAACCCCGTCTTCTGGGCTCCGATCGCGGTGGCCCTGGTGAGTTTGGTGCTGTTTGGGGTCCGGGAGAAGCGAACGAGTAGCCCCGCCTTCCCCATTCGCCTTTTGGCCCATCCGGCATTTCTGGGTGCCGTGGTGATGGGAATCTTCTGGAACGTGGCCAGCGCCGCTGCCAGCCAGATGCTGCCCAACGTGTGGCAGTACGTCACGCACCTGCACCCCAGCGAGATCGGCGTCGCGTCATTGCCTCAGGCGGCGGCCGGAATCATCGGTTCCGTTGTCGC
>JBMOJP010000200.1:0-1892 GCA_049315725.1 Chthoniobacterales bacterium
AACCGGACCCCCTGCGGTTCGCCGCTCCGCTGCGCCGCTGCGCCGCGCGCATCCAGAAGCGTCTCGGTCGGAAGCACGGGAAAGCGCGGCGGGGTTCCTCATGACACGGCGGAGCAGGGCCTGGGAGCCGCGCGGCAACTCGGCTTCGTGCTTGCCGCGCATGAACTCGCCCCGCAGGTTCACGTCCGCGTCCTGAACGACGTGGTAGCCTGGGGACCGAGTGATCACTGCAGGGTGAAAATCGTCGTTGGCTGAGCACTTAGCAGGCCTCGCCCCTCTCACTCCACCACCCGCGCCCGGCAATCCTTATGGAGAGCCGACCTCTCGTGAGCTTCAACGGCTTCCAAACCCGTGCTGAATGGTTGTGCCAAAAACCCTGCCAACTCCGAGGCTCTCCGAAAAACGGTGAAAAATATGGTGTGGCTTCAGTGATTTCACGTCGCGGGGGGCGGCTGGCACGAAATGGAGGTGAAGGCGGAAAGCATCACTCCAACAGCCAAAGCCGGTGAGTCAGGAGCGCGCGCGGCGAGAACCGCGCAACAGGAGGGAGAGGGATTGTGATTGCTTTCGTCACTTACGTTCGAAGGCCGACAGCTTATCAGCTCTACGGTTGCTGTCGTGCCGGTTGACCGTAGTAAGCATTCACCCCGTGTTTCCGGAGGAAGTGTTTCTCCGTCAGATCGTGACCGGCCTGTGTTGGAGAAGGACTGATGATTAGCGTGCGGAGGGCCATGTCGGCCACAATCTCCAGAGCTTGTGCGGTTTCGACCGCCTTGGCTCCGGATAGACCCCAGACGAAAGGACCGTGGTTCCGCACCAGCACGGCCGGAATGTCGAGAGGATCCAGACTGGCAAAGCGTTCGATGATGGCCTGGCCGGTCTCCCACTCGTAGTCAGTATTGATTTCGGATGTGGTGAGAGCGCGGGTCACAGGCACCGGGCCGCGAAAGTAGTCCGCATGGGTCGTGCCCATAAGAGGAATTTCTCTCGCAGCCTGGGCGAAGGCTACGGCGTTGCGGGAATGGGTGTGCGCCACGGAGCGAATTTTTGGAAAGCCCAAGAGCAAGCCGCGGTGCGTGGGCATGTCGGAGGACGGTTGCAGGCACCCCTCGACGGTTTGCCCCTCGAAATCCACGACCACCATGTCGCCGGGCGTGAGGGAGGCATAAGCCACGCCGCTCGGCTTAATGGCGAAAAAGCCCATGTTGCGGTCGCAGACGCTGACATTACCGAAGGTCAGGTCGACCAACCCGGTGGCAGGGAGTGCTGTGTTTGCTGCCCAGCATTCCTCGCGGATCGCGTCATAGCGGCTCACGCGGCGAATCCTCCGGACAGATGGTAATAGACCTCGTTGAAGCGGAGTTCCTTGCGAAAGTCGTCAAGGCGGGTTTCGCCGTCGATGACCAGAAACTCGGTTTCGGCCATGGCGGCAAAGTCTTCGAGGTGTTCGCGGGTCACGGCGTAGCTAAACCCAGTGTGGTGGGCGCCTCCAGCATGAATCCACGCGGCGCAGGCGGTGTGGAAATCAGGACGGCATTGCCACACCGCCCGGGCCACCGGCAGGCGGGGCAGGGGATGAGGTGGATTGATCGCATCCACCTCGTTGACGAGGAGGCGAAAGCGATTGCCAAGGTCCACCAGCGTGGCATTCAGGGCGGGGCCGGCGGGGGCATCGAAGACCAACCGAACAGGATCCTCCTTGCCTCCGATGCCTAGCGGATGAATCTCGCAGGAAGGCTTGCCCGCGGCGATCGAGGGACAGATTTCCAGCATATGGGCCCCGAGCACCAGGTGGTTGCCTGGCTCGAGGTGGTAGGTGTAATCCTCCATGAATGATGTCTTGCCCCCGAGATCGGAGGCCATGACTTTCATGGCGCGGAGTAGGGCTGCCG
>JBMOJP010000201.1:0-1892 GCA_049315725.1 Chthoniobacterales bacterium
GTCAAGACGGTCGAGACCCACCGCGCCGCCATCATGCTCAAGCCCGACCTCCACTCGATCGGCCAGCTCGTCCGCTACGCCATCCGCAACCACATCATCACGGCCTGACTCCGGTCGGGTCGGCCGGCCCAGCCGACCGCTGCCCTTCTTTCCCCGGCCGGTTCCACCAGAGTCCGGCGATGAGCGCGCCCACCGCATACGCCGCCACGTCCCGCCAGTCTCCGGTGGCCCGGTTGAGAAAGCGTGGCGCCAGCACCTCGAACAGCAGCGACCAAAGCACGAGGACAAAGATTATTTCGCCGGCCGTCGGCGGGGCGTCGGTCTGACGCAGTCCGGTGCGGCGCTCGAGCCAAAGTAAAACAGGCATCGCGCCGGGAATGAGCAGCAGGTCGTTGAACCACCAGGCAAAGAAACCCTCGGGAGCGAGCGGCCTGATGACCCAGCGGTTGACGACGTAGAGCGTGCCAGCGACGAGAAACAAGCCGTCCCGCAGGTAACCGAATCTCCTCAAAACAGGGCAACAATGGCCAGCCCCAGACCGGTGGTCATTAGTGCCTTGGCAATAAGATTGGTCATGCCACGACTCTACTTTGCCGTGCGGGAACAGCAAGTGCTCAGGCGGTTGATTTGGTCGCGCCGCGTCGACGACCGCGCGGAGCCGTTTGCGCGACCCCTTCCGCCGCGCCAGCCAGAGCCTCGACCAGGAGGCGCGTGGACGGCAGGGTTTCGGCCCGCTGCCAGAGAAGGCAGAGAGCTTTCATCCGGGCATTCCGGCCGGGCATCTGCTCCTCATCCATCCCGATGAAGTCATGCCCGCGCAGTTCCTCGAGGCCGAGGCGCGAGCAGGCGGCGAGGGGGGGCTCGTCGGACAGCGCGGCGCAGACACCGAGCGAACGAAATTTCCGGCTGTAAAAATCGCGAGCCGCCACCGCCCCCCTCTGCCCGATGAGCGCCACGTCCAACTCCCCGGCTCGCAAGCCATCAATCTGGTCCCGGGGCGTCAGGTTCGAAGAGGTGGAACTCCAGCCCGGGGTGGCTTCTCCGGACTTGCTCGAGCACGGGGCTCAGCACCGGGTGATCCGTAACCGCATGGCTGCGCGGTTCAGGCTGCCCTCTTCTTTTCACCGAGGTCTTGCTGGCCTCGGCTATGTTCTGTTTGCCCGAGCGGGCGGCTTGCACCATCTGGTCGAGGGTGCGATCGCCGCGCTTGAGAAACTTTCCGCAGAAGCGGTGGGTGAAGTCGTAAATGACTTTGGCTTTCCGTTAAGAGACTAGCTCCCGGTAGTTGCCGCCCTTGCGGGAGAAAGCCTTCGGGGGTGGTTGCCATGGTGCCGAGGGAAATAGGTCCTATAGGTCCTATAGGACTTATGGGACCTAGGCCTTCTGGTAGAGTTCGGCGCCCTTTTCGGCGAACTCGGCAGCCTTCTCGGCCATGCCATGCTGCAGGGCCTCCTCTTCGGAAATCGCTTGCTCGGCCGCATACCTGCGGACGTCTTCGGTGATCTTCATCGAGCAGAAGTGCGGCCCGCACATGCTGCAAAAGTGGGCGGTTTTGGCGCCTTCTTGCGGCAACGTTTCATCGTGGAATTCGCGGGCGCGCTCCGGGTCGAGCCCGAGGTTGAATTGGTCCTCCCAGCGGAACTCGAAGCGGGCTTTGCTCAGGGCGTTGTCGCGGTATTGGGCACCGGGGTGGCCTTTGGCCAGGTCGGCGGCGTGGGCGGCGATTTTGTAGGTGATGACGCCTTCCTTGACGTCCTGCTTGTTGGGCAGGCCGAGGTGTTCCTTGGGCGTGACGTAGCAGAGCATGGCGCAGCCATACCAGCCGATCATGGCGGCGCCGATGCCGCTGGTGATGTGGTCGTAGCCGGGGGCGATGTCGGTGGTGAGCGGTC
>JBMOJP010000095.1:0-8336 GCA_049315725.1 Chthoniobacterales bacterium
GCCAGCTTGCGGTCGAGATGGAATCCCCGGTTTTCCAGGGCCTCGCCGAGCGAGGATTCGGTCAGCGGGACGTAATGATCCCAAAAATCCCAATAGGCCCCGGGCACGAGTTTGATGTTCGG
Source organism: Chthoniobacterales bacterium (assembly GCA_049315725.1). Lineage (GTDB taxonomy): Bacteria > Verrucomicrobiota > Verrucomicrobiia > Chthoniobacterales > JACTMZ01 > JACTMZ01. Next base: position 123 of record JBMOJP010000095.1, read on the forward strand.
GCCCATGGCGATGAGCAAGCCGCCGGGTTTCAGGGCTTGCTGCACTTGGTCGAGCGTGCGGCCCAGGGCGGCTTTGTCCGGAAGGTGTTCGAAAAAGTTGCTGGTGAAGACGACATCGAGATGGTCGGTCGGCACCGGCCACGGCTGGGCGCAGTCCTGGCAAAGAAACTCCACGCCGTTGCCGAGGTGTTTCGGGGCGTCGGGGTTGAGGTCCATGGCGTAGCGTTTGGCCGCGGTGACTTGATTGATGAATTCTCCGTAGCCGCAGCCGAGATCGAGCACGTTGGCCCCGGGCGGAATCAAGCGCTGGAAAAAGTCGCTGAGCAGAATTTTCCAGACCTCGCGGCGGTAGGAGAGGTTGGCTTGGAACCGCTGGGCGTAGATGCGGCTCAGGTCTTGCGGTGAATGGGCGGCGGACATGAACGAAGTGACGAGTGGCTGGTGGCGAGTGGAAAGAGGGGGACGGAGAGTTGGCGGTGGGCGGTTGGCAGGAGACGGCGGGGAAGGTCAGGGGTAGATGGCGGGGATTTTTTGTCCGCGGAGGCGGCGATAGATGGAGAAATCTGTGCGGTCGGTGGTGATGACGGAGGCGCGAGGGAACATTTCGGAGAGGATCACGAGGGAGGCGTCGCCGGCATCCATGCACGGGTATTTGATCATGAGCTCCTGAGAGCGTTCCAGTTCTTCGGGCCAGGGGCGAAGTAGTTGGATGGCGCCCTTGCGAACCAAAGTGAGAAGTGCCTGGGTTGGCCGCGTGTTTCCTCCCAGGTTCCAGCAGGCTTCGCCGAGAACAATCTCGCTGGTGTGGAGCGGGCCGCGCGTCTTGGACAGCACGGAAACGCTCCAGGTGTGCCACTGGTCCGAAGCATTCAGCCAGCCAATGAGCGGCCCCGCATCAACGAGAGTTCGAACCTGCATAGCCCTCCCTGACTGAAAGGTCGGCAGGTCCCTGAAACATCCCGCGGTATGGGGCGGCCAAGCTCGCGAAATCTTGATCGTCAGCCAATTCCCGTGCCAGGGCCCGGCGGACGGTTTCGGAGAATCCCTCCTTTTGCTTCGCGGCACGCTTCCGCAGCTTTTCGTCCATCGACTCCGGAATTTTGATCGTTACGGTCCTCATGTCTTACGAAAGGTATTACCCCCGACCAAGTTGGCCAAGGGAAAAGGCGGGAGGAAGCAGCGGGTGACTTGGGGCGAGTGACGAGAGGAAGGCTGGCGGCGGGTGTCTCCGGCTCCCCTATTCGTGGGCCGCCATCTTCTTGTAGTCGCCGCGGGCGAAAAACTTTTCCAGCCAGACGTAGAGGACGATGAAGAGGTAGCGGCTGCCCATTTCTTTGATCTTGAGTTTGGCCACGCCGTGGCGGCGGTTGCGCCAGGTGATGGGAATGACCGTAAAATTGTAGCCGCGCACGATGGCCTTGAGCGGGAGTTCGACCGTGATGTTGAAATGGGGCGAGAGGATGGGGCGGATGCCGTCGATGACCTCCTTGCGGTAGGCCTTGAACGCGTTGGTTGTGTCGTTGAGCCCGTGGCCGAAGAGGAGGCGCACGAAGGCGTTGGCCGTGCGGTTGAGGAAGAGTTTGATCCGGGGATAGTCGATGGTGCCGCCGCCCTTCATGAACCGGCTGCCAAAGACGCAGTCGTAGCCCTCGTTGAGTTTTTCCCAATACCGCACGACGTCGCGGCAGTCGTCGGACTCGTCAGCCATGAAGATGACCACGGCGTCGCCCGACATGGTGTCGAGTCCGCACATGATGGCCCGCCCGAAACCGTGGGGTCCGGGGTTTTGCACGGGCTTCAACTCGGGGAATTTAGCCGCCGTCTGCTGCAGAATTTTCCACGTGCCATCCTGTGAGCCGTCATCGACCGCGATGATTTCGTGCGGCACGCCGCGCAGTGCGAGTTCGAGGTGCAGGTGCTCGACGGTCGAGGCGATGCAGCCCTCCTCGTCGCGGGACGGGATGACCACGGAGAGAAGTCGGAGTGGTGGGGCGGATGACATCTCAGGATGGGCGACGGTAAGGTTCTACCACCTTTCCAGCGCCAGGGCGGGGACACGGTCAAACTCGGCCGTGTTGCGGGTGACGAGGGTGCAGCCATGGGCGCGTGCCGTGGCGGCGATGATGAGATCGTTCGCTCCGATCGGCGTTCCGCGTTGCTGTAATTCCGCTCGGATGGCTGCGTAATGCCCGGCGGCTTCGCCAGCAAAGGGGATCAGGCGCAGCGGCTGGAGGAGCCTCTCGACGGCGGCGCGATTGGCGTCCGGGCGGGCACTGACGGCGGCGCCGAAGAGCAACTCAGCGCGGACCATCTCCGGCACCGCGTAGTGTCGGGGGCTGGCGGCCAGATATCGACCGGCCAGAGCCTGATCGTTTCCGCGCAGCAGCTCCACGATCACATTGGTGTCCAGCGCACGGATCATGGATCGAATGCCGTGGCCTGATCCCCATGCGCCTCGGGCTCGGCGGGAGGAGCAAAGCTTGGGTCGCTGATGCTTCCAACTACGGAGGCGTAGTGCTCGGGCCAGGCCGGAGAGCCCGCCGCGGCGAGGAGTTTCTCGCGCGCCCAGCGGGAAAGGGAACTTGACTCGCGCTTGGCTGCGCTCTCGATCAGCCGTTCGGATTCGGCGTCCAGATAGATGTTGAGCTGAGGCATAATCTAAAGCGATACCAACAAAAGTATATCTGCAAGTATACTTTTACACGGCGGCGCGAAGGCGCATGGATTTTACTGTGGGCCCATCAATGGTTCGCCGTGGCGGGTGAAGACGGTGAAGGCTTGGAGTTGGAGGGTGGGGGAAAACTGGTTTTCGGCGGCATAGCGCGCGACGGCACCCTGCGGGTCGTAGATGTCCGGCTTGCTGATGATGATGACGCGGGGAGGGAATTTGAAGCGGATATCCTCCCACGAGGGAGCCTGCATGGCCCAAGCGCGGCCCGGGACCTCCTCGAGGGCCACCGGGGTCAGGTAAATGTGAGCCGCCGCCGCATCGGCTGCCCACCAAACCTCCTTGTCGTTGCGCAAGGCCGTGGCGGCGATGGCGGCGGCGGTTCGGTAGTCATCTTTCGCGTGGGCTGGCAGCCAGCGGAGATTCAGCGCGGAACCCAGCCAAAGCAGCGGAAGGAGGAGCGCCACGGCGCGCCAGAAAACCAGGCGCTGCGCCAGGGCGAGTTGCACGACGGCCGCCGCGCCGAGCAGCACTGCGGGCAGGGCCGGGATGAAGTGGCGGGGCAGGGGGCGGCTGTCATGAATGAGGAGAGCGCCGAAGATGGCCAGGGTGGGGAGGCCGAGGGCGATGAGCCAGGTGACCGCGGCGCGACGGTTCAAGCCCGCGTGGCGAATTTGGCGAAGGGCGAAGATGGCCAGCAGCGCCAGCACGGCGGCGAGCGGGAGCAGCGTCGGCAGGCTGTGCAGGACCGAGCGCATCGGGTCGGCGCGCATTTGCAGTTTGCCCGGACCGAAACCGGAGAAGCCGAGGAAGTCGTAGACGAGATAGGGCAGGCTGAGGATTTGGATGCCGCTCCGATGGTAGCCGCGCGCCGCATCGTCCCAAGTGAGGAAGTAGTAGAATCCACACCCGGCCATGAGGAGCGCGGCGGCGGCCACCGGTCCCCAGAACGCGGCGGCGCGGGCGGGCCGGAGGGATTTCTCCGCGCCGGCCAGCCAAAAGAAGGCCGCAGCCAGCGCGCCAACCCAGACGATGCCGAGCAGGCTGGAGGAAAAAAGAACGAAGGCCGCCGCGCAGATGCTCGCGGTCAACTTCCCGTCCAAGGCCAAGGGCGGCAGACTGGACCATCGCGCGAGGCCGGCGACCATCCAGCAGGCGGCCGCGTATTGCATGATGTAGGGGCGGGTTTCATCCAGATACATCCAGAGCAGAGGGCTGACCAGCGCGAGCAGACTGGCCGTGAGGGCGAGCTTGGGGCGGTGGCGAAGCAGAAGAAGAAAAGCCAACTGGCCGACGAGGAACCAGGGAATGTTCGAGGCACGCATGGCCCACTCCCCACCGCCGATCCACTTGTGCCAGAGATACAAATAGACCTGGTAGAACGGCATCTGCAGGGTGGAGCCGCTGACCGCTTGGGCATATTTCCAGGCCTCGCCCGGGTTTGGAGCCATGGCCACGATGAGAGAAAGCCCCTCGTCGATCCAGTAGCTTTGGGAGCTGATGGCGACGCCAGCCACCATGGCCGAGGCGGCGAGGACGGCGAGAATGACCGCGCGGGAGAGCGGCGCATCGGCGGAAGCGGTCAGCCCTGGGGGGGAGTCATTGCCGTTGGCCATCGGCAGGATTCTGTCCGGCGAGGGAAAAAAAGGAAGACCGAAGCCGCGGATCAGTCCGGCTTGGCCGTCGAGGCCGCGGGCAGGCCGGCGATGCGGTCGCCCGGAAGGATGTTGTTTCGCTCAAACCAACCCTGCGGCACCTCCAGCGCGTAGAGCAGGTCGCGGAACATGCTTTGCGCCGTGTTCTCGTCCAGCGGCTTCATGTCGTGGATCTCGCGGATCACGCCCTGGGCATTGATGTAGGCGATGGAGAGCGGAACGAGCGTGTCGTGCATCCAGAAACTCAGGGGCTGCGGCTCGGCGAAAACAAAGAGCATGCCCTCGCCGTCGGCCAGCTCCTTGCGGCCCATCAGCCCGGAACTCCGCTCACCCGGCTCATCCGCCACCTCGGCCTTGACCGTGGTCGAGCCAATGGAGAGGCGGATGGTCGGAAGCGTCGCTTGCGGCGGCGTGAGGGCGAAGGCCGGCAGGGCACAGACGAGGAGCGCCAGCGGCAGCAGGCGGTGGGTCAGATGCAGACTCATATCGGAAAAGGTAGGCGGAAATCGCGGCGTCGAGCAGATAATTTTTGTCAGGAGAAAATCCGTATTGCCATTAGAACCGTTAATACTACGCTCCATTTGCCCCGCGGAAATCCGCGGTGCTTTTCGTTAATCGGATGGCAAACATTTTTCCACGCTGGGCGAATTGGCTTCCTTTGAAGCTTATCGTCATTGTTCTCGTGCTTGGCGCGGTGGTTACCGGTGGCATCTGGTATTATTTCACGCCGAAATACACCAATGTCGGCTACATGCCGGGCCAACCGGCACCGTTCTCACACGCGATCCACGCGGAGCAGCTCGGGATGGATTGCCGTTACTGCCACAGCTACGTCGAGGTGGCGGGTCATTCGAATGTGCCGAGCACGCAGACGTGCATGGCCTGTCACTCGCAGATCAAGGCGCAGAGCCCGCGGTTGGCCGCCGTGCGGGCCAGTTGGGAGTCGGGCACGCCTGTCCAGTGGGTCCGCATCCATAAGGCGCCGGACTACGTCTATTTCAATCACGCGGTCCACGTGAACCGCGGGGTGAGTTGCTACAGCTGCCACGGGCAGGTCAACAACATGGCCGTCGTCTGGCAGGCCGAGCCGCAGAGCATGTCCTGGTGTCTCGACTGCCACCGCGCCCCAGAAAATTACCTGCGCCCGCCGTCCGAGATCTTCAACCTCAACTGGCACCCGGCTTCGCCGGCGGAACAACTGGCCATGGGCACACAGTTCAAGAAAGAATGGAACGTCAACCCGCCCCAGACCTGCGGCGGCTGCCACCGCTAACCGCATGAAACGAGTGCTCTCACATCCTGAACGCGAGGCCCGCCCGGCCTTGTGGCGCAGCCTCGACGAGCTGGCGGCCAAGCCGGAGTTCAACGACCTGCTCGAGCGCGAGTTCCCTCAGGGCGCGGCCGAGTGGCAGGGCGGTGAGATTTCGCGGCGTAATTTTCTCCAACTCATGGGCGCTTCAATGGCCCTCGCCGGAGTCGGGCTGACCGGCTGTCGTCGTCCCGAGGCCTATCTCGTGCCGTTCACCAGCGGGCTCGAGTGGACCATTCCCGGGAAATTTCTTTTTTACGCGACCTCTCAGCCCCGGCGAAACGGGGCCATGCCGCTCATCGCCACGACGAGCGACGGCCGCCCGACCAAGCTCGAAGGCAACCCGCTCCACCCGATCAGCAATGGCGGGACGGATGCCTTCGCCCAAGCCTCCGTCCTCGACCTCTACGACCCCAACCGCTCGAAGGACATCAAGTCCGGCGGGGCGCGGACCGATGCCGCGTCCTTGGCCGCGAAGTTGGACGCGATCAGCGCAGCCGCCGCTGCCAACGGGGGCGATGGCCTGGCCTTCCTCGTTGAGCGCGTTGATTCGCCCACCCGCGATCGTTTGCTCGCGCAGTTGCGGGAAAAGTTTCCGCGCCTGCTTTGGGCCGAATACGAACCGCTCGGCTCGATGGGCGCAGAGGCCGCGGCGGCCGCATGTTTCGGCGCTGGCACGGTGGTCACGCCCGACTTCAGCGCGGCCGACAAGGTCCTTGCGGTGGATAATGATTTTCTCAATGCCTCGTTCAGCGGACTCGATCAGGTCCGCGGATTCATGGCCCGGCGGCGTATCAGCGAGCCGGGGCAGCCGATGAACCGCTTGTATGTGGCCGAGACCCGCTTCACCGGGACAGGCGGCATGGCCGATCACCGTCTGCGGATCAAGCCATCCGAAGTAGGGCCCTTCCTCCGTGTCCTCGGCCGTGAGGTGGCTGCCTGCTCGGGCGACCGCGGCCTCGCCGCTCTGGTGGCCGCGTTTCCCGAGGGCAAACTTTCGGCCGATCAGCAATGGATCACGGCCTGCGCGAAAGACTTGGCGGCCTCCCCGGGCAAGAGCGTGGTCGTCGTGGGCGATAGCCAACCGGCGGGAGTGCAGGCGTTGGCTTTTGCCATCAATGATGCCCTCGGCGCGGCGGGCAAAACCCTGCGCGGCTCGCGGGCTTCGCGGCCGGTCGCAGCCACGATCTCCGAATTGGCTTCGGCCATGGAAGCCGGCCGGGTGCAGAGTCTTTTCCTCCTCGGCGGCAATCCGGTTTACAACGCACCTGCGGATCTCCGCTTCGGCGACCTGCTCGGCGGCGTGCCGACCACCGTGCGGCTCGGGGTTTACGAGGACGAGACCTCCGCGTTGTCCCAGTGGCATGTGCCCCAGGCGCATTATCTTGAAAGTTGGGGCGACGCGCGCAGTGCGGACGGCACCGTTTGCGCGGTGCAGCCGATGATCCTCCCGCTGTGGGGCGGGATGAGTGAGCTGGAAATTCTGAACCGTCTGGCCGGTAATGCGGAGCCCATTGGGCCGCAGCTCGTGCGCGAGACTTTCGCCACCGTGGCGCAGGGCGCGGATCTTGAAGCTCAGTGGACGGAGTTCTTGCGCAAGGGATTCTTGCCCGAAACCACCTGGCCGGAATCGCCGCTGAGTTTGAATGCCCCGGCAGCCACGGCCCTCTTCGCGGGCTTGAATCTGGCGAGCGCAGGGAGTTTGGAGGTTGCCTTCACCCCGAGCAGCACGATGGACGACGGTCGCTACGCCAACAATGGCTGGCTCCAGGAAACCCCGGACTTCGCGACCAAGATAACCTGGGACAATGCCGCCCTGATCAGTCCCGCCACGGCCAAGTCTCTCGGCCTGACCACCGGCGACATGGTCGAACTCTCCGCCGGAGACCGCAAGATGGAGGCGGCCGCGATCATCGCCCCCGGCCATGCGGACAACGCGGTCAGCATCGCCCTCGGCTATGGACGCCAGAAGGCCGGCAAGATTTCCGAGGGTGTCGGCTTCAACGCCTACCCGCTGCGCACGACCGGCACGATGGCCTTCGTCTCCAACGCTTCGCTCAAGCGCACCGGCGCGACCCACAAATTTGCCGAGACGCAGTCCCACCAGAGCATGGAGGGCCGTGACCTCGTCCGCGAGGGCACGATGGAGCGCTACGTCGAGCATCCGGAATTTGCCCAGACCATGGGAATGGACGGGCACATCCCGCCGAATATTTCGCTCTTCACCCATCCGAAACTCACTTCGCCCGAGCAATGGGGCATGACGGTTGATCTCAGCACCTGCACGGGTTGCAACGCCTGCGTCGTCGCCTGCCAGGCCGAGAACAACGTGCCCATCGTCGGCAAGGATCAGGTCAGCCGCGGCCGCAATATGGCCTGGCTGCGGATGGATCGATACTTCGCCGGGGACGAGGAGGATCCGGAAATGCTCGCCCAGGCCATCATGTGCCAGCATTGCGAGAACGCGCCCTGCGAAACGGTCTGCCCGGTCAACGCGACCGTGCACAGCGATGACGGGATCAATCTCATGGCCTACAACCGCTGCATCGGCACGCGGTATTGCGCGAACAACTGCCCGTGGA
>JBMOJP010000096.1:0-8272 GCA_049315725.1 Chthoniobacterales bacterium
CGCATGGGCGCGAACATCGTGCGGCGCCTCATGCGCAACGGACACACCTGCGTCGTCTACGATACCCATCCGGATGCCGTCGCGGGCCTGGTCAAAGAGGGTGCGGTCGGCGCAGCTTCACTGGAGGAATTCGCCGCCAAGCTGGAAAAGCCCCGCGCCGCCTGGATCATGGTGCCGGCTGCGGTCACGGACAAAGTCATCCAAGGTCTCGTCCCGCACCTCGAAAAAGGCGACATCCTCATTGACGGAGGAAACTCCTACTTCCGCGACGACCGGCGGCGGGCTGCGGCCCTGGCTCCCCACGGCATCCGCTACCTCGACTGCGGGACCAGCGGAGGTGTCTGGGGGTTGGAGAGGGGCTACTGCCTCATGATCGGCGGGGACACCGATGCCGTGACCCATCTCGACGCGATTTTCAAGACCATCGCCCCCGGACGCGGCGATCTGGGCCGCACGCCGGGACGCGAAAAACTCGGCGGCACCTCGGAGGAAGGCTACCTCCATTGCGGCGCGGCTGGGGCCGGACACTTTGTCAAGATGGTCCACAACGGCATCGAATACGGCATGATGGCCGCCCTGGCGGAGGGATTCGACATCCTCAAGAACGCCGACGTGGACTCGCGTCCCGTCAGCCATGACGCGGAGACTGCACCGCGCCTGAGTAATGACCTCGATTACAAATTGCCTATCGGTGAAATCGCCGAGTTGTGGCGTCGCGGCAGCGTGGTCCAGTGCTGGCTGCTCGACCTCATCGCGATTTCGATGGCCCAGGATCCTGAACTCAAGCAATTCTCCGGCCGTGTCTCCGACTCCGGCGAGGGTCGCTGGACCATCATGGCCGCCATCGAAGAAGGTGTTCCCGCCGACGTTCTGAGCGCCGCGCTCTACGCCCGCTTTCGTTCGCAGGAGACGGTCTTCTCCGACAAGGTCTGCTCGGCCATGCGCTACCAATTCGGCGGGCACCTCGAAAAGACTGGGGACAAATAGGGGGCCGGACCCGTCGAGCTCCCGGCAGACTACGACTTGGTGATCAGCTGGTTGACCCAGCGGATAGCCGGGCCAAGCAAAGGCAGGTGCTGGTAGATGCCATGGGAGGGATTCCAGAAATCCTGGTGCAGCACGATGCGTCCCTCCGGATCGAAGCGCAGCTGCGAAATTCCCTCGGTCGTGACGGGCTGGCCGCCCGCGAGACTTTTCACCCGGACCTCCATCGTCCAGCGCACATAGACGTCGTGGCCCGAGACAGCGACATCGGTGATTTTGGCCTGCACGGATTCCGCATTCTCTGCGGTGCGCAGCAGGTAGCCCTCGATGGCCTTGATCCCGACCTCGGTGGCAACGGTGTCGTTGAACCATGCTTCGGGGGCATAGACATTGCGGACATTGGCCTTGACGTTCTCGGACGAGACATTGCCGTAGAGGGAGGCAAAGCCCGCCGCCGCGCGCTCCCCGGCGGACTGGGTCGACACCGGCACGCCCGGACGCTCGTCCAGCGCGCGGTGGTAATCCCGGACAAAATCAGTCGGCCCGGACGCACACCCGGCCAGAAGCACCGCAACAACGGGAAGAAAACGAACACTCATACCGCATCTTTTCCCGCCGCGGCCCGCGCGGCAACCTCGTCCGGCAAAATTTGATCAAAGGATTCGCTGCGCAAGGCGTAGGAGGGATACTCGGATGGATCAGCGCCGGCCGGCAGGTTGCGCCAGTGCTTGTAAGCCCAGAGCCACGCCTCGGGCTGACGCCGGATCTGCGGCTCGAGGATGTCCCAGCATTTCTGCGCGATCTCCTGCTCGGTGGCCTCGGGCGGAAAAAAGAGCGGCTCGTGCATGATCATGCGATAGCGCCCGTCCGGCAGGGGCACGCATTGCATCGGAAGGATGGGAAAACCAGTGCGCTTGTGGAGGACCGCGTGCATTTTCGTCACCGGGCACCAGCGACCGAAGGATTTGATCGGCACAAGCGGATGCCGCGGGTCGAGTTGGAGGTCGGTCAGGATACCGACACTGCCGCCACCCTTGAGGTGCCGAAGGGTGGCAAGGAGTGAGTGTTGTTGATTGATGATGCGATGGCCTCCGGAAGCACGCAGTCGATCAAAAACCGCGCCGAGCAGCGGGTTCCGGAAACGCTGGGTCACGATGATGCCCTGCGTAACCTCAAAACCGCCGACGAGGCTTTGCCACTCGAAATTTGCGTAATGAAGCGTAACCCCGATCACGCCGTTTCCCCCGGAGCAAACCTCCCGCGAGCTCTCGAACCCGACCAGTTCAACCATGTCACGGTAGGTCCGGCGGTTGAAATTCTTGGCCCAAAAAAGCTCCAGCATGGTGCGGGCAAAATAGCGGTAGGAATCGCCGGCGATGCGATGAATTTCGGCGGAAGTTTTTTCCTGACCGAAGACCATGTTGAGGTTGGCCAGGGCGTAGCTCCGGCCGCGGCGGTCGAGATGGTAAACGATGCCTCCGAGCAGCCAGGCGAGACGGCGCAGGGTCGCCCAGGACATCTTGGGCACGAGCCAGGCGACGAATTCGAGGGCGGCGTATTCCAGTCGGCAGCGAATCTTTTTCCCGCGCCCCAATTCCGCCCAGCTAGGAAACTTCTTCGCCACGACGTCAGTCCGGGGTTTCAGTCTCCAGGCGCGGAAAAACCGGGCTCGGCTCGCCCAGGGAGTGACCCTCGACCGGCGCCCCCCATGCCACCGAAAGGTTCCCCGCCGAGCCCAGCTGCGCCAGCAACACATCGGAGGAACCGGGCATGATCGGATGAGCCAGCGCGGAGGCCAGACGGGCGGCTTCGACCAGAGTGGCCAGGACCTCGTCCAGACGCGCGGCCGAGGCCGGATCCTTGGCCAGTTTCCACGGGGCCGAGCTCTCCACGAAACCATTGGCTGCCGAGATCAAATCCCAGGCAGCCTCGAGGGCCGTATGAATCTGGTATTGCCCCATGGCGGCGTCGAAACGACGGGCCGCCTCCGAGCCGAGAGCCGCCAGGGCGACGGCGTCCGGGGACGGCGGGCCCGCTGGTGCGGCCAGCACCCCATCGCGGTAACGCCGGGCCATGCTGACCGTGCGGTTGACCAGGTTGCCCAGGTCGTTGGCCAAATCGGCTTGGTAGCGGGCGCGCAGGCGGTCTTCATTGAAGTCCGCGTCCTGCCCGGTGGCAATGTCGCGCATCAAATAGTATCGCACCGCATCGGTCCCATAGCGCGTGACCAGCGCATCGGGATCGACCACATTGCCCGCGCTCTTGCTCACTTTGGCCCCGCCGAGATTCCACCAGCCGTGCACCAGCAGACGGGGCATGGCGTCAAACCCGGCCGCCTTGAGCATAACCGGCCAGTAAATGCCGTGGGCCGGCACGAGGATATCCTTGCCGATAATGTGCGCATCGCACGGCCAGAGTTGAGCGAAGTCGGGCAGCCCCGACCCATTCTCCGCGCCATACCCGGCAAACGTGACGTAGTTCATCAGCGCGTCGAACCACACGTAGGTCACGTAATTTCGGTCAAACGGCAGCTCGATCCCCCAAGCCAGCCGTGACTTCGGGCGGGAAACGCACAAATCACCCGCCTCCTTGGCCACCGCATTGGCCAGCTCCGAGCCGCGGAAGGCCGGGCTGACAAAGTCCGGGTGCGTCTCGAGGTATTCGGCCAGCCACGGGCGATATTTGGAAAGGCGAAAATACCAATTTTCTTCCTCAATGAAGACGACCTCCCCCCACTCGGGCCCGAACTCGCCGGTCGCGTTGCGCTCCTTGTCGGTGAGAAATTGCTCCTGCCGCACGCTGTAATGGCCACTGTGCCTGGCCTTGTAGAGATCTCCCTGGTCGTGCAATTGCTGGAGCACCATCTGGACGGCGCGCACGTGCCGCGGATCCGTGGTTTCGGCCCAGCCGTCGTTGGAGATGCCGAGACGAGACCAAAGAGACTGGAACTTCGCGGTGACTTCGCGGGCAAAATCGGCCGGGGCCATCCCGGCCTTCTCCGCCGACTGCTGCACTTTCTGCCCGTGCTGATCGACCCCGGTGAGAAAAAACACCGGCCGCCCCCGCTCGCGATGCCAGCGGGCGATCACATCGGCCAGCACCTTCTCGTAGGCATGGCCAATATGCGGCGGGGCATTCGTGTAATCGATCGCGGTGGTGAGAAAAAAAACTTTATCGGACATGACCATTCAAGACCCCGCCGCGCGCGCGGCCGCGGGTCACATGGGGCGGAGGAACTGCAGGCCGGCCTGTTGACGTGCGGTCGTCAGCCATTGCGCGAAGAGGAGCATCTCTTTGCCCTGTTGGAGACTCTCCTCGAGTTGCGGGCGTCGCTCAGCCAGGGCCGGGCTGTCAACCGGAGCACGCGCCGCGACGTAAACAGCGAAACCGCCCTTCGCGTCCGGCACAAACTCACCCAGCGTGCCCGGAGAAAGATCCATCGCCGTCATGGCAATCTGGCGCTGATCGGCGGGCATGTCCTTGGTGAAAAGACTCAGCCCCTTGATTTCTTTCGGCGTCAGCTTGGCCGCCTTGGCCGCCTCCGCGAAGGTTTTCCCCGTCGCCATGGCCTCCCGAACGGCCTTGAGAGCCGCATCCGCCTGGGCCTGCACCGCCAGTTCACTTTTCTTCGTGATCAAGCCGGCTCCCAAATCCGCCCGGGCCTCCTCGAAAGTCATGGGCCGTCCCGGCTCGACCGCTGCCACCTCGATCACGGCGTAGCCTTCGTCACCCAGCGGCACGATCTCGAAGTTGCCCGGCGTAAGCGGCAGACGGAAAGCCACCTTGGCCGCAGCCGGAACCACCTCACCCTCCAGGTCGGCCAGGGCGCCACCCGTGGCTCCCTCGGCGTCAAACAACGGCGACGTCTGGACCTTGAACCCCCTCTCGCGGGCCACCTCCTCCATCGGGCGGGTCCCGTCGCCCAGCGCCGAGGAAAAATCGCCCGTGGCCGTGGCCAGGCGCTGCAGCGCCTGCACGCGCTCCTTGCCCTTGAGATCCCGCTCGGCTGGAGAAAGCACGAGGGCGGTGAAACGCACGGAGCGTTTTTCGGGAACCTGCAGGGTGGACTTCTGGCCCTCGAACGCGTCCTTCAATTCCTGGTCGGTCACGGAGATATTTTTCCCCGCATCCGCGGCGCTGAAGCGCAGCACCATCACATCGGCCTCGGCGAAACGCGCCAGCACCGGAGCCAACTCCCCGGGCATGATGACGGCGGGCGACTCGACCAGGCTCTTGACGCCCTGGAGGCGCAGCGTGTCCTTGATCACGCTTTCCAATTGCCGCTCGCTGAAGCCGCGCGGGGCCAGTTGCTCTTGGAGGAAGCGCGCGTATTTGGTCGGATCGAAAACGCCGTCCGTCTGGAAGACCGGCAGGGTCTTGATTTCCTCGACGACCGCAGAGGCGGCCGGCTCGATCCCGAGGGCGGCTGCCTCGTGCTGCAGGACGAGCAAGTTCCAAATAAAGTTGTTGGCCGCCTCGTCCTCGGTCTGGGCCTGACCGGCCAGATCCCGGACCAAACCAAATTGGCCGAGGGCCAGCGAGAGCTGGTAGTTCCGCACCGCCCGCTCGACATCCACCTGCATGACATCGCGGCCGTAGATCTTCGCCACCATGTTCGACCCGACCTTTTCCATGTTGGTCGTGTTGTAGAGAAAGGCAAAGGCGACAATGGTCAGAAAAGCAATGACCAACATCAGCCACCGCTGGTGCTTGCGAAGAGTTGTAAACATAAGACGATTGTGTTGAAAAAGATGGAGTCGTGGATTATTTCATCAATCTGGTGAAAGCAAGCTCCCTCCCCAGATTTCTTCCCGTCCTCGCCCTGGCCACTGTTCTCCTTGGTCCCGCGAGCGCGCCGGCCCAGGACGCGGTCGTCCTCAAGACCGGCGTGACTCGTGAGGGCAAGATCACCGGCGCGAAGGACGGAAGCGTCCGCCTCCAAATGGGCGCCGCCACCACCGGCATCCCCGTCGCCGACATCGTCGAGATCCGCATGGCCGCCCCGCCGGAATTCGATGCGGCCGCCGCCCAACTCGCCCGCGGTGACGCCAAGGGCGCCGTCGCGGCGCTGCAAAAAATCAACACCGACTACGCCGGCCTTCCGACGGCGTGGGCCGAACGTGCGACCGCCATGCTCGGCGATGCCAAACTCGCCGCCGGGGATGCCGCCGGAGCCAAGGAAGCATACGCCGCTTTCAGCCGGACCTACCCGAAGGCCACCGCCCTGGCCAACCTCGGCTTGGCCCGTCTCGCCGTGGACGCGGGCCAAAATGAACAGGCCGGCAAACTGCTCGATCCTGTCTTGGCCAAATCCGCCGCCACCGCTTTCCCCGAACCGGCCGACGGACCTCCGCTCTGTCAGGGGCATTACCTCATGGGCCGCGTCCGCGAGGCCGCCGGGGACAAACAGGCCGCCCTCGAGCATTATCTCACAGCCTCAGCCGTTTTTCCCTTCGACCGCTCCGCCGCCGCCGAGGCCAAAACCCGGGCGGACAAACTGCGCAGCGAAAATACCGGATTGATTGCACCTTAAACCTCTCTCCAAACCACCAACCACCATGCGAAAACAAACCCACCAATTTCTCTACCCCGCTCTCCTGAGCCTCCTGGCCATCGCCAACGCCCGGGCCGCCGAGGACACCGCCGCCACGCCGGAAAGCACCTCGGTCATCCAGATGATCCTGCACGGTGGGCCCCTGATCATCATGATCTGGCTGGCCATCGTCGCCACCTCCGTGGTCATGGTCACCTTCGTCATCCAACTCTTTATCGTGGTGCGTCGCCAGAACCTCGCCCCCAAGGATCTGGTCACCGCCCTCAAGGCTTCGCTCATGGCCGGAAACT
Organism: Chthoniobacterales bacterium; assembly: GCA_049315725.1. Lineage (GTDB taxonomy): Bacteria > Verrucomicrobiota > Verrucomicrobiia > Chthoniobacterales > JACTMZ01 > JACTMZ01. Next base: position 6,829 of record JBMOJP010000096.1, read on the forward strand.
TTCAGGAAGCCTGGGAAACCTGCCAGGCCAACTCGAAAACCTACGTCGCCGCCGTGCTCGGCGGCACCCTGGAGCGCATCGGTCGCGGCAAGGATACGACCGAGAACGCGATGATCGAGCTCGGTATGCGCGAATCCCAAGTCTTCAAAACCCGCAACAGCTACCTCTCCGTCATCGGGGTGATCTCGCCCATGATCGGGCTGCTCGGGACGGTCATCGGCATGATGGGAGCCTTCGCCGTCCTCGGCCAATCAGGCGTCTCCGATCCCCGCAAACTGGCCTTGAGCATCGGCGAAGTTTTGCTCGCCACGGCCAGCGGTCTCTTCATCGCCATCCCGGCCTTCATCTTTTATTACTACTTCCGCAACCGCATCAGCGATTCCGTGGTTTACGCGGATAGCGAACTCAACCACTTGGTCGAGGATATCCCGTTCGATGAAGTTCAGGGATTGCGCGTCGGGGAAAACTTCAATGCCGGCGACGGACTGAGGGCCGGACAAACCCCGGGAGCCTCCACTTCGCACAAGGTCTCGATGGCGCTGACGACCAACTGTCCGATCTGCCAGACAGCCATCGTTCCCGGACACAACCCCTGCCCCGGCTGCGGCACGACCTTGGATTGGCAGCAATAGTCCCCGACCATGTCGGCATCAGGGCAAAAAACTCCCAAGAAGCGGCGGCGGCATCCCGAGGCGGAGGCCGATCCGGAATTCCAGATCGCGCCGATGATCGACATTCTGCTCGTCCTGCTCGTCTTCTTCATGTCGATCAGCTCGACCGAGGTGCTTCAATCCAACCGCGATATCAAGCTGCCCGTGGCCAAGGAGGCCAAAGACGCGAAAGAAAACCCCGGCCAGATTATCGTCAACGTCGCCTACAACCCGATCAGCAGCGCCGTCGGGATCAGCGTGAACGACAAGGATTATCCCACCCCGGGCGATCTTGTCCCCATGCTGCAGACCCACATTCAGCGTAACCCCATGGTCCGCGTTCTGATCCGGGCGGACAAGGAGGTGCGCTTCAGCGTGACCCGCAGCCTGCTGGAGGCGGTCGGCAAAGCCGGCATCGCCAATGTGACTTTCTCCGTGGTGGACAAAGACGGAGCGCCCCCCGCAGCATCCTGACTTATGGCATCAATCGGTTCAGAAGACGGTGACGTCGGCTTCCAGATCGCGCCCATGGTGGACGTGGTCTTCGTGCTCCTTCTCTTTTTCATGGCCTCGGCCGGTTCACAGGTCGTCGAGCGGGAGCTGAACATCAGCCTGCCCAGCGGCCGCGGCGGTCAGTCCTCCGGTCCACCCCCCACCCCCGTGATCATCGACATCGCGGCCGACGGCATCGTCTCGATGAACAGCAAGGTTTTCGACACCCCGGTCAGCAAGGAAATGCCCGAACTGCGTGCGCGCTTGAAAGACAACATCGAGCGCTTCGGCGACAAGGATCC